>CAXIDO010000314.1:0-3581 GCA_964022745.1 uncultured Methyloligella sp.
ATTCTGCTCCGACGAGGGCAAAGGCAAGAGCTTTGGATGTAATGTCTAACGTTGAGAGGACTATGAGGGGGCCTCGTGCCACTAATTTAGACACCATTGTTGTAAATTCAGGCACACTTGGGACATGCTCGACCACTTCAAGAACGAATACAATATCGAATGTCTCATTCCCTTCTACAAGGTCCTCAGCCTTACAAGCACGATAATCAATATCTACACCTTGTTGCTCAGCATGAATTTTCGCAGCTTTAATGTTATTTTCTGATGGATCTATCGCTTTAACTTTTGCCCCTTGTTTGGCCATTGGTTCAGCTACGAGACCGCCTCCGCACCCAACATCAATTAAGCTCAAACCCTTTAATGCATCGTCTGCGTCAAATTCACGGCCAAAATGGCGGCATATTTGCTCTCTAAAATATGCCAACCTTGCTGGGCTGATTTTATGTAAGGGGCGGAACTTTCCTGTCGGGTCCCACCATTCGTCTGCCATAGCTCCAAAACGTGCAATTTCTTCTGGATCTAAGGTTGGGGATTTTTGATGATTTTCTTGGCTCATATTTTAATTAAGTGGATATTTTACAGATTTGTCAACAAGTTCATTTCTCATTCCTTTTTAAGAACTTAACAGGGGCCTTGTTAATGACTTAACGCAATAAATTTTATGATTTTTTTCGACAAGGTTGATCGATGTTTCAGTTCAGCGTATGTATATGTCAGTCAAAGGGGTCTTACCCTTTTAGAATAATAACATTTTGGGTAGGCTCTTTCTTTTTCACTCTATTTCCCAAGCTCAGCACTTTTATTGGCTAAGTAATGGCTATTTGCTAAGTAATGACAATAACTTAGTAAAAGAAAATACTTTTGTGTGAAAACAGTGATGAAACTCCCCAATCATTGAACATTTGGACTTTTGGCTGAAATGGCTCTTATAGTAATGAAATTTGGTGGCACATCTGTTGCCGATATGGATCGTATTCGCAATGTAGCTCAGCATGTCAAACGCGAAGTTACAGCTGGAAATAAGGTGGCTGTTGTTGTCTCTGCCATGGCAGGACGCACCAACGAACTTATTAGCTGGGTCAATGATGCCACCGAGACACCAGATCCGAAAGAATATGATGCTGTTGTTTCTTCAGGTGAGCAAGTTACATCAGGTTTATTGGCACTATGTTTGCAGAATGAAGGGGTTGATGCTCGTTCATGGCATGGCTGGCAAATTCCACTGGAAACTGACGAAGCTCATAGTAAAGCTCGTATCACTGATATTAAAGGTGAGAGCCTTAAAAAATCAGTTGAAAGCGGAACTGTTGCGGTTATTGCTGGCTTTCAGGGGATATCACCAGATGGACGCATCGCGACTTTAGGACGGGGTGGTTCTGATACAAGTGCGGTAGCAATTGCCGCAGCACTTGACGCTGACCTTTGTGATATATACACGGATGTAGACGGGGTTTATACAACCGATCCGAGAATCGTATCCAAGGCACAACGGCTTGAAAAAGTTTCCTATGAGGAAATGCTTGAGATGGCCAGCTTAGGTGCCAAAGTTTTACAGACCCGCTCTGTTGAGTTAAAAAAAAAAAAAAATGTTCGTCTTGCTGTTCGCTCTAGTTTTGATGACCCGGCTTCTGTTCCGGCTGTCAACTTAGATGGCAATAGCACGATTGGAACGCTTGTATGTAATGAGGATGAGATTGTGGAACAGCAAGTTGTAAGTGGCATAGCCTATGCCAAGGATGAAGCAAAAGTAACTTTAATCAATGTTGCCGATGAACCTGGGGTTGCGGCTAAGGTTTTTGGCCCGCTTGCTGAGGCTAATATCAATGTTGATATGATTGTTCAGAACGTCTCAGCTGATGGCGCAACAACTGACATGACATTTACCGTGCCTGAAGATGATTTGGCACGGGCAATATCTGTCTTAGAGGCCCGTAAAGATGATTTGCGTTATGAAGAACTCAAAGGCGCGACAGATATTGTAAAAGTTTCTGTTATCGGTGTTGGGATGCGTAGCCACGCTGGCGTTGCTGCAAACATGTTTAAAGAACTTGCTGACAAAGGCATTAATATTCAAGCGATCACTACATCCGAGATTAAAATAAGCATCTTGATTGATGCAGCTTATCAGGAACTTGCTGTTAGAACTTTGCATAGTTTATTTGGACTAGATCAAGAAACTGCATAAATTTTGTGATATTGCTCTTTTTACTCATTTAAAGAGCAATATTGGGGATAATCATTTGGGGCAAATATAATGGCACCAGCTAATGCAGCACCACGCGTTTTAATGCGTCGGTTGCGTGAAATAATGGCACGGCCAGGCGAACCGCAAGCGCGGCTCGATGCTATTGTTACGCAAATTGCCCGCATTATGGTTGCTGAAGTTTGTTCGCTTTATTTGCGCCGCCCGGATGGGTCTCTGGAACTATTTGCAACTGAAGGCCTGAATAAAGAAGCGGTTCATAATACGCACCTGGCCAAGGGGGAGGGACTAGTTGGCCTCATTGCCGACAGAGCCGAGATCGTCAACATTCATGAAGCTCAAGACCATCCCGCGTTTTCTTACAGACCTGAGACCGGTGAAGAAGTTTACCACTCATTTCTAGGTACACCTATTTTGCGGGGCGGGCGCACGCTTGGTGTTATCACTGTGCAGAACCAGGCACGCAAAGTTTATTCTGAAGAGGAAATAGAAGCGCTTGAGACAACTTCCATGTTGGTGGCTGAGCTCATCACCTCTGGCGAACTAGATGATGATGTGGCAGCTATGGCTGACCGAACAACTAGCCGGCATTTCTCTGGGGTTAGTATTTCAGATGGGATCGCCTTAGGCCATGTGGTTTTGCATGAACCTCGCGTTACAATTCATGAGTTTCTCTCTGAGGACCTGCATAATGAAAATGTTCGGCTTGACCAGGGTTTAGAGACACTACGAACGTCCATTGATAAAATGCTTTCAAAAGCTGAATTGCAACGGGTAGGAGAGCATAAAGAAGTTCTAGAGGCATACCGGTTATTTGCTCATGATCAGGGATGGGTGAACAGGCTTAAGCAAGCCATCGCGTCTGGCCTGACGGCTGAGGCTGCCGTTGAGCGTGTGCAAAATGACATGAGAGCCAGAATGCTTCCGCAAAAGGATCGCTTTTGGGCGGAACGCATGAAAGATCTCGAAGATCTTGGTAATCGTTTATTACGTATTCTTGTGGGTGATACGGAGACGGCTGCCACATCTAATCTACCTGATGATGCCATTTTGATTGCCCGTACCATGGGGGCTGCAGAGCTCTTGGATTATGATCCGAAAAAATTGCGCGGTCTTGTCTTGGAAGAATCAGGGGCTAGCAGTCACGTTGCTATTGTTGCTCGTGCGCTTGGTATTGCTGCGGTTGGAGAAGCGGCTAATATTGTGAACCGGGTTGATACCGGGGATGATATTGTTATCGACGCTATTACAGGTGATGTTTTTGTGCGCCCCACGCAAGATGTCATCGATGCCTATTCGGATAAAGTTCGTTTTCATGCGGCTAAACAAAAACAATATTCTGAACTTAGAAATAAAGATGCCGTTACGCTGGATGGCC
>CAXIDO010000315.1:0-3548 GCA_964022745.1 uncultured Methyloligella sp.
CGCTCCATAATTCATCCAGGTGGAAATATACATCATTTGACCCGTCAGTTGGTAGATAGCCAAAATATTCTGACCAATCAGCTCCGTACGTAACTTTACAACTGGACCCGAGGATTGCTTTTACATCTGTGGCTAATTGTTTTAACGCTGATACAAAGGGAAAGTTATTCGCTTCATCTCGGATGGTCGTAAGCCCCCGCAATTCGGAACCAATTATAAAACTGTCCACACCGCCAGCAACTTGGCAAAGATGAGCATAATGCAGAACCATTCGTCGCCATGTCCATTCATTTGGTCCTTGATAGGTCACTGAATTTGTGGCCGTGACAAAGTCATTTATGGCGGCTTGGCCAACAAAGTTATTTAGCTGTGTAATTGCCCCTGTTGTTTTATCTGGTGTCGAGGGTTGACCTGGGGCTGGGTCAATTGTTATTCGCACCAGACAGGTATATCTTGGTTGATAAGGATTTCCAGTGTAAACATCCGGCAGACTATTGGCGGCCTCAATATCCATCAACAAAAATGGATTAAAGGCCACTTTTAGACCTCTTGAGTTTAAATCAGTGATCGCATTTATGATCGTTTCGTCTGAGGGCGTTCCGCCGTAAGCTGGACGCCCATTGTCAAGGCTTGTAACAGCTGCACCATTCCTAGTGGTATTAGATACAATCCAATCCCGACCATAGATTAACTTATCTTGACTATCGACCGCAGGTCTAACTTCACAATTATTTACCCGTAAATCTGTACCAAACCAGCTCACAAACAGGGAAATATTTTTGGCATTTGGAAGATCATCTTCTAATTGATCAATTGCCACGTCCCAATCTGATTTACCTTGATGGGTATGTGTGTTGACTGGTTCTGAACTTCCGTTGCCGAGGTCTTTTAAGAGTTCCTCATTTTCATACACATATTCTCCCGCACTTGGGATCAATGTGATGGCATTAATTTCACTTTCAAATTCATCTAACTGGCGAAAAATTTCAAAATTCAGCTGCGGCATTCTATTGCCGAACTCAGCTAATGGCATCCGTTCAAATACAATATAACAAACACCTCTATAAGCGGGGGCGTTTGTACTACCCTCTTTTGATTCAATTAGACTGTCTGGCGCTTGTGTTTCACTGCCTTTATGAAACCTGTAAGTGTATCTCGATAAGTTGAGCTCTTTACCATTGGCCCACACTTTACCTAGACGGCTAACATTACCTTCGGATAAAGCGATGGCAAAATTGGCAAAATAATTATATTCAATTGTTTTCGTGGTTGAGCTTGGCGTGCTGCTTCCTTTACCCCCGCCGCTTTGGCCTGTGCTTTGTGTTCTTGTTATTATTTCTTCTTCATAATTTGTAGCCCATATCACCTCTCCGGCTACTCTGGCTGCTCCATACACACGCGGAATATGAGAGCCTTGCGACGAAGTTGTGACACTTAGATCTGATAGGCGCGGACCTTCAGAAACTCTTTGCTGCCCGGATGATCCAAATAAGGCCTGATCAACATAGCGCCCTGCAAATGCACCTGCTGCGCGTCCTATCACGGCACCCGACAACGGCCCTATAGTCGGCAGAATGCTTCCACCGATGGCACTGCCAACGGCACTAAATGCAATGGTTGCCAAATTGCACTCCTCTTATTGAATGATTTTGATGAGTTTTTTAAAGGGGGTGTGCGGAAAACTAAACACAGCTGCTAAATGTCGCTTCCACCAATTGTTTAAATGGACTTCTTCTACTTTTGCTCCTTCAATGGCGTGCACCATTTTATCAGGCGCGGTTAGAATGCCCGTGTGCTTTGCGATCATCCATTTTCGAAATCGGAATATTAAAACATCTCCGACTTGTCTTTCATCTGGTACTATTTTTATAAGATGTTCATTCGCCGCTTCAATTAATGTTTCCTGCTTATTTTGTTCCGACCAATCTTTACTATATGGCCTTATAGGCGCTGTTCTTTGGTTGTATGATTCTTCATACACCCCTCGAACCAAGCCCAAACAATCGCAGCCAACATGCTTCAAACTTTCTTGATGATGATAAGGGGTTCCTATCCAGCTTTTAGTAATTTCTAGAATTTTTTCACGGTGCTTCTTTTCAGAAACGTCATACCTAATTTTGGCTTGAACCATCTTGTGAACTGTCATCCTGGTTTGGAGATTTAATTATAAAGTCATTACCTGGAATATGTGGAAAGCCGCGAAAATTGATCTGATTACCAAATTTAGATTTACAAGTTCCAAAAGTTTTATCGCAGCCAGCTGTTATCTTAAATTGATCGCCGACTTGCATAGGACTTCCTAATTGCTGCCAGAGACTAATGACTGATAAGTCTTCCGATTGACGAATGTACCCCTTCACCTCAGATTTTGTTCCCGCATTTGGGCCCGTTAGCCATTCGACTTTCCCGCCATTGAACCAGTTTGATGAATAGCTCCCTAAATCAATTGAAGTGAAAGATTGGTCTGTTTGTATGTTTGCCACCGAAGATGTTATTGAGAACGCCGTGGTATCAAGGTTAACCGTGCAACGATCATCGCCTATTTCAGCGTCACATGTTTGTTGGAAAATTCGTCCTTGTGGCTGCTGAAGATTGTGAGCAAGTCCGCGGACTTCGGCCATGAAGCTTAAGTTTCCTCGTTTGACTTCACCAACATTACCAACACGCTTCAACACTCTTTGTACCGGATTGGCCCAATTTACCAGATACACCTCTATTTCAGCATTGTCATAGAGACCATTAGCTAGATCTGTTTCTTTTAAAGCTGATGAAGAAAGTGCTGAATGAATTTCCATATTATCAACTGATAGACCAACTCGTGATACAGCCTCAGATCCGACAAAACCACTTGCCGCTTCATACAAAACACCATCAAACTCTAAATTGTTATCATGATCAGTGAAGCCTTTGACCGTTCCGTCATTGCGGCTTAACTTCCAACAATTGCATAATGTTGTTGTTCCACTTTTTAGGTGTGTTTCTAAGTCTGTTGGAAGTGACCTCATATGCGCAGCTCAACAACAGGGATGTTTGGTATTTCACCGGCGTTAAACCTGGACAGGTTTATTTTTAATTCGTCTGTGTCGAAACGCACAGGCACATCATATTCAAAGCCTGCCGTAACAATAGCGCCATTTGTTGGAATGGAGCCACTTAGAAATGCAACAATGCCTGTTGTATGATCGATTGTATAATCTGTATTTTCAATTTGCAGATTACCATCAATGTTGACAACCACTGAACCTTCTACTGGCTTTGTTATTTCTCTTGAATATGGTGCAAAAGTTTGCCCATAAGTTTTCAACAATTGAAACTCACTTTGCACTCCATCGCCATTACCTAAGAACTGGTCTTGAGCTGTTATGTCTTGCAAAGGTAATGAAGATCGATGGTCGCCGTGATCTTTCCAACGAAACCCATAAAGCTTGCCACGGCGTTCTTCGAAAAAACTAATGGCTTCATGTAAGTCATCGAGACTTTTAACACCGTATCCGGCATCGAAATGCCTTCGACTATCTGCCCATCGGGTGTTTCGTTCTTCGTGGCCT
>CAXIDO010000316.1:0-3545 GCA_964022745.1 uncultured Methyloligella sp.
TGCTTGTTTCTTGTTCAAGACGAACATCCCCAATGAGTGATGCGGTTGGAGCAATCCAACTCTCATCTGGATGAGTGATTAGGGGAGATTTATCTTCAAATTTATAAAGTGGCATGAGTCTTTTGGTACTCCTTCAGTTGCCCACTAGCAACCGTCGCATGTTAGCGCTCCTTCGGTTGCCTTCTCATTGCTCTATATATTCATTAGTAAATTATAGTTGGTATAAATTTAAAGTGAGCAGGTCTGAAAAACAAAGCTTAAGAACAAGCGCCGAGCTTACATATAGTCTCTAAGATTAATACACCCTGGCAATAACTCCAAAGGCTTGCAAAGACAATAGCAACCATGATCCAATAAGGTTCACTGCCTGAGATGAGAACGGCCCTGAATGTGTTTCTAATAATCATAAATGGCCCGGCAATGATGCGGGTTATGAACCCTAATGCCATTGATAGCTGGCCTTGATTTGATGCCATTTCAAATCTTAGAGCCTGGCCTGTGATTAACGCAAAAGACGATGCAAAAACACCGCCCACGGTAAAGCCGACTGCCAGTGTGTATATGTTTAAAATGATATTTAAGTCTAGAGCCGCCACGCCTGAACACTTTCTCTCCAAACAAATTAAGGATAAACTTGTTTGGAACTTCTGAAATTGGACCTTTCAGAGAGTATTTCACAGCTTTAAGAAAGTGTTAACCTTTTGTTTGAAAATTGGTTAACGCTGTGGCCTGATTACAGTGCGCCAATGATTTAGTCTAGATCAATATCCAGAACAGCGAAATTCACCTGGTAAGACACATCACCGTCTTCTGCGTCTCTATAGACAGTTCCCAGGAATTCATCACCCTTGTGTAGCTCTACCATATCCTGAACTTTTGGAGCTCGGCGAAGTTCAATAGCCTCTGAATTAAATAGTTTTTTCAGGTAAGTTTCCAGCTTTTTGATTTCTTCAGCGTTCACGAGCTTTCCCCTTTCAGGATAAGTGTTTTATGTCTACTTTTTCGGATCTTTATGACGGCATGTTTCAGCCCCTTATCCAACTTAAAACAGATGTATAAGAGGCTGATCATTTAATCAATTGAAAAGATTGTTTTTTAGTCAGTACTTAGGCTTTTTTGGTGAAGAGTTAGCTCTATTCGCTATCGCCTGCTTCTTTATCAGAGACAACATTCAGTAATTGGTTCATTGTTCTTGCAGGCTCATTACAGCCAGCTGCACCAATCACTTTTGCAGGAACACCAGCAACTGTTGTTTCTTTTGGCACGTCTTCGAGGACAACAGATCCAGCTGCAATACGAGCACAATTTCCAACTGTGATATTACCCAGAATTTTAGACCCAGCGCCAATCATAACATTATTGCCAATTTTGGGGTGTCTATCGCCTGTATTCTTACCGCTACCGCCTAAGGTAACATTGTGAAGAATTGAGGTATAATCGCCAACTTCAGCTGTTTCACCAATGACCAGAGCTGTGGCATGATCAAACATAATCCCGCTTCCAATTTTGGCTTTTGGATGGATGTCTACGCCAAAAATTCTTGATGACTGGCTCTGAAGATAGAGAGAGAAATCTAGTGATCCTTTTTGCCACAAATGATGCGCAAATCTGTGTGTTTGTAGAGCATGGAAGCCCTTGAAGTATAATAATGGCTCAAGAAGACGATTGCAGGCGGGGTCACGTTCAAAAACAGCGGCCATATCAATGCGCAATGTGCGCCTGAATTCTTCATCATTATTGATGATTTCATTGAATGTACGGTTTAGAACACTGGCATCAACATCAGAATGATCTAATCTTTGAGACAGGTGGTAAGCTAAAGCTTCCTCTAATGTCTGATGGTTAAGGATCGCATTATATATTAGGCCTGCGATGACTTTATCTGCTTCAACAGCTTGTTCTGCTTCTTCTTTTACTTTTTGCCAGACAGGATCAACTGATCCGAATGATTTGACTTCTGCTTGATGTGGCATATCCACCCTGCCGTTCTTATTATTTCTTTTGCTGCTAAAATATCATCTTAGCTACATAATCATCATAGCTAAACTTACAACTAGCTACTTTCATTTAAAGGCACAATTCTAATATTATTATCACGCCATAAGGTTTTACTCTACTTTAACATTAAACACTCGAACAGACCATACTTGCATTTTTAAAGTAATATTTTTTTGATGTCTCTTTATTTGACGCATTTCATGTACCATAGGTTCATTCTTGTAGCGCTCCTTCAGTTGCTCTTTTTTTGCTTCAGATGCTCACAGAGCATCCGCAACTTTAGAAAACCCTAAAGCGCTAGTGCCCCCTTTTGTGACACGCTCCAGCTTTATCATTTTTAGTTTTTAGACATAAAAAAACGGCCCCCACTTGAGAGCCGTTTTATAATATCTAATTTTTGTTTGGGTGCTTTATCTAAGCACCTTAGTCCACTCGGACTGCACCTACCTTGTTGCGTCCTTCTTTCGCTTTTTTGTATTTAAGCTTGATGCCTTTATAACGTATTCGACCAGCTATTTTTGCTTTCTTGATTTCCATTTTACTTAATTGTTTTCCAAATGGTATTTGTGACATTGGGCTAGAATTTTGTTCCTCGCACCACTCACAATAGTCATCATAAAGCTGTGTTGCTGTTGTTGATTGTCCTTCTGCTTTTTCAATACGTTCTTCGTAATAACGATCCATTTCGTTTTTCGGTAATTTTACCGGATCTCTTTGTTCTTCACTTGATGTTGTTTTGTTAGTTTCATGGTCATTATCATTATCACTTTGTAAAATTTCTTCTTCTGTTTTTAAGTTTGTATCTTGTGCGCCAACAGTTTCAATTTGTTGTTGCGCCTGAGGCGTGCCTGGTAAGGCAACTTGTAGACCAGCTGGAGCAATTTCTTGCAGCTCCTCGCGGATTTTATCTTCTAATTCAGGTTTTGCAGGACGTGCCATTTGACTTTCGTCCATTCTCCACATGCTGAATACGACAAATAAACCAAGTGCTGAGCCTGCTTCAACGAGAAGCGAGACAAGTAAAATCAACCCGGTTTGAATTGCTTCAAGCTTAAGACCAAAAAGGCTGGCCAGGAAATCAGCTTGCGGATCTGTTTTACCAGCTGCTGCTACTGAACCTGCGTCAGACATTTTACTGCGCAACTCAACCAAGCGCGCATCGATTTTGGCGGCTTCTTGAGAGATTGCCAGTTCCTTTTTCAGGTCAAAGATATTCGCGCAATATTTACGAGATACCCAGTTTGTTGAGCTACAACCCTTTGTTGCGGCTTCAACCGTTTGGCGTTTGCGGCCTTTCATCTTAACCTGCAAAGCATTTGCACGTTGCAACTCAGCTTGTACAGCAGAGACTGGACGATGTTTTGGCATCCAGGATAGTTTATCTTGCAGACGCTTTAGCTCGACACGGGTGTCATTGTAGTTTGTTACCTTGATCAATCGTGCGCCATTATTGTCAGCACGGTTCAAGGCAGCAAAGCCAAGGCTAGAGGTCAATGAGTAGCCGGTGCAAATAATTCCGAGTGCAATGCCGGCAAAGGCTTGTGCCC
>CAXIDO010000317.1:0-3539 GCA_964022745.1 uncultured Methyloligella sp.
AGGCGAAATGATTAAGCTTGATGGTAGCGTTTATCTCAAAATGACCAATGGGCATATTCATCGCAAATTAGCCGGCAAAGATGACGTTCAGATAGTCAAGTTTGATCAATATGTTTTTGATTTAACTGATTTTGGTAAAGCTAAGGGTGGGAAGGCACTTTATAAGCCGCGTGCGCGGTATTTGCCTGGTTTATTAAACCCGCCTGCGTCGGAGATTAATCGTCCTAAAATTTTGGGTCGAATACGTGCTGAAATACATAACCGTTTTTCCAGTGCTCTTTACCCTCTTCTTTTTGCTTTTATTGCGGTTGCAGCCCTTGGGGTGGCGCGTTCAACACGTCAGAACAGTTCTAAATTACTGGTTATTGGTTTTTGTGTTGGTATGGGCGCTCGTATGCTTGGCCTTGCTTCAATTAATCTATTGAAGGTCAATCCGAATGCTGTCTGGCTTGTTTATGGGATTCCGATTGGTGGAGTGCTTTTATGCATTCTTTATATTTGGAGAAGTATGGCCCCTGAAGTGTTTTCTAAATTTCTGCCAAATGGGAAAAATGCCGGCGCTAGTAATGTGAAGAAAAGCGGGGTCCGACCGTGATAAAGATTCTCAACCGGTATATGTCTTTGAAATTTTTGATTACCATTATTATGGTATTTCTCTTGTTTTGTTTGCTTATCCTTCTAATTGATTTTATTGAACTTTTGAGGAAATCTAGCAAATCTGGCGACATATCTCTTGATGATGTTTTGTACATTGCGCTTCTGCGTGTACCTTCTTTTGCTGAACTAACTATTCCTTTTGCTGTTCTTGTTGGCACTATTGGTGCCTTTCTTATGTTAGGTCGAAGCTCTGAACTTATTATTATCCGGGCTGCTGGTGTTTCTGTTTGGCGTTTTTTGTTGCCACCACTCGGTGTTGCCATTGGGATTGGAATATTTGCTATGTGTGTTTACAACCCACTGGCCGCCTATTCTAAGGCAGAATCAGAACGTGTTTATGCGAAATTATTTGGTGGTTCTAAGTCACAATTACGTTCTTCGAATAACCAGATTTGGTTTCGTCAGGATGGGACTGATGGTCCCTCTGTTATGAATGCCAGAGCTTCTGCTAATCATGGGCATAGTCTGGTTGGCGTTACATCCCTCCAATATTCGAAAAATTCTAAATTTGTTGAACGGGTTGATGCAAAAAGAGCCGATCTTGAAGAGGGACACTGGGTTTTTCGTGATGCCTGGGTCTCTAGCATTGGTCAACAGCCTAAATTTCATAAAAATTACTTATTAAGTACTTATTTAACACCGACTCAGATAACAGATAGTATGGGAAGCGTTGAAACCGTTTCTTTTTGGGCATTGCCTAATTTTATTGAAATTGCGAATAAGGCTGGCTTACCTGCAACACGTTATAAGATTCAGTATCAATTGTTGCTTTCAAAGCCTTTTTTACTTGCAATTATGGTGCTAATTGCAGCAACCTGTTCATTGAGAACTTTTCGCTTAGGTCGCATCCAATCCATGATTATTTTAGGGATGTGTATCGGGATTGGATTTTTTATCTTTGCGGAAACGTCTCGACAATTTGGACTTTCAGGTAAAGTTGCGCCGGAAATAGCTACTTGGGTGCCACTTTTTGCGTGGAGTTTTTTGATTATTACTGTTTTATTGTTTCAAGAAGACGGTTAAGATCAAATAAGTTTTTATGGATGTGATGTTTCGCTTGCTTTAGAAACTGGGATGAATATTACAGATGAGGGGGAAAATCTGACGTTTTATGCCTATTTGAGGTGATTCCTTAAGTTTTGGGTTCACTTTAGCTTTTTTAGGTTAAATGTTTGATTGTTTCTTAATATCAGGGGTTTGATGACTTTATTGAACAGATATATCGTAAAGGGCGGTCTTTTGGCCGTGGCATTTTCTTTTGCTGCTCCCTTAACGGGAATTTTGACTGTTCCAACTGTTGGTGCTCAGGAATCTGATGACCCGACAGTTGAGAAACTCATTCCAAGCGTTGATAAAAACAAGCCGATGCTAATCCAGGCAGATGATCTTATTTATGATAATAAGAACAATCGTGTCATAGCACGTGGCAATGTTGAAATTTACTATAATAACTACACTCTCCTAGCAAATGATGTGATTTATGACCGCGGTACAAGTAAACTTGTTGCTGATGGTAATGTTCGCATCAAAGAACCTGATGGAGCTTTGGTTAAGGCTGAACGCATAGTACTCACTGACGATTTCAAAGAAGGTTTTATTCGCTCCCTTCAAGTTGTGACAACAGATGAAACTCGTATTGGTGCTGCACAAGCTATTCGTCGCCCCGGAAATGTCACTGAATTTAAAAATGGTGTTTTCACACCTTGTAAGGTTTGTGAAGACAGCCCTAAGAAGGCTCCTCTTTGGCGGATTAAAGCGAAGCGTGTCATTCATAACAAAGAAGAAAAAACAATCAGTTATGAAGATGCTACTTTTGATGTGTTTGGAACCTCTATTGCTTATTTGCCTTTTTTCAAACATCCAGACCAAACAGCAAAGCGCCAATCCGGATTCTTAATTCCTCGCCCAATTTATTCTAAAGATCTTGGTGTCGGTGTTGAAACTCCTTATTTCTTCAATTTAGCACCGAATTATGATTTTACTTTTAGCCCAAGTTACCTTTCTAAGCGTGGGTTCTTGCTTAAAGGTGAGTGGCGTCATCGTTTGAAAAACGGTAGCTATAATATCAAGGTTGCTGGTATTTCAGAAACCGACCGACCAGAAGATTCCCCTTCAGATGATAAATTTAGAGGGTCTATTGTCTCTGAAGGTGATTTTAAGATTGCAAGTGATTGGGATTTTGGCTGGGACGTTACTTATGAAAGTGATGATACTTTCCGCCGTTTCTACAAGCTAGACAATATTAAACGGGAAGATCGTGTTTCTAAAATTTATCTAGTTGGTCAGAAGGACCGTAATTATTTTTCAGCAAATGCTTACTCTTTCGGTGGGTTGTTAGCTGACGATACGACACAATCTGAGTCTATTGTTCACCCTGTTATAGATTATAATTATATTTATTCTGATCCTGTTTTAGGTGGTGAATTAAGCTTCAATACAAATGCTTTGAGTTTAACTCGTGATGATGATGGTGTTGATAGCAGTCGTTTGAGCGCTGATATTTCTTGGCGACGTAAGTTTGTGGACCGTTTTGGTCAAGTTATTACGCCTTTTGCTAAATTGCGCGGTGATATTTACACTGGCAATAATTATAGAAATCCTGAAACAGGCAATTTAAGCAATGACACCGAAACACGTGGTGTTGCTTCTGGTGGTTTGGAATATCGTTTACCATTGGTTGCTCATACACAAGGGGCTTCTCATGTGCTTGAACCTATTGCACAGATTGTTACGAGAAGTGATTTAAGCCGTAAAAATCAGCTTGATGTTTCTAATGAAGATGCACAAAGTCTAGTTTTTGATGATACATTGCTGTTTGATTTAGATAAGTTTTCTGGTTATGACCGCATTGAAACGGGCACTCGTGCTAATATTGGTATCCA
>CAXIDO010000318.1:0-3508 GCA_964022745.1 uncultured Methyloligella sp.
CAGATTGTGGATTTGGTACTTTTGCTGGCTTTGGAGCTGTAGACCCACAAATTGCCTATGCAAAACTTAAATCTTTATCTGAGGGCGCTACTTTAGCCTCATGACGCCACTTGTTTTGCTTCCTGGAATGATGTGTGATGAACGCCTTTTTGCTCCTCAAATAAGTGAATTATCTAAGCAAAGAGATGTGCATTTTGTGCAAATTTCTGATTATGAAACAATTTCAGAATTGGCTGCTGATGTCTTAAATAATGCGCCGCCAGTTTTTGCATTAGCAGGGCTTTCAATGGGTGGGATAGTAGCAATGGAGGTTTTATCTCAAGCATCAGATAGAGTTGAACGGATAGCATTACTTGACACAAATCCTCTGGCAGAGCTGTCTGATGTAGCAAAGCGGCGGGGCCCACAAATAGATGCAGTTAGAAACGGGCAACTCAAAGAAATAATTCGTGATGAAATGAAACCGAATTACCTTTTTGATGGGGTTAAAAAAACTGAGATATTAAAGCTTTGTATGGATATGGCACTTGATATCGGACCTGACGCATTTATTCGACAATCCATTGCACTGCGAGATCGTTTTGATCAAAAAAATACATTACGATCATATAAGAGACCAGCTTTAGTGCTTTGTGGTAAGCATGATGTTTTATGCCCACTTGAACGGCACGAATTAATGCATACTCTTTTAGAAAATAGTAAATTAGAAATTATTGAAGATGCGGGCCATCTTCCAACATTGGAACAACCTAAAATTACAACTATGGCGCTTGCTAGTTGGCTGGAGGATACATGAAAATATCACTATTAAATTTATTACAATCTGTGGACACTCCAACTGTTTGTAATGCAATAGAGGTTGCTCAAGGTAAGAGAGGCTTTAATGATTTTACGAGAGGAACTATGCATGCCTCTGATACAAAAGGTGTCATTGTTGGCTACGCAGTTACTGCTCAAATAGCGGCAATTGAACCTCCTACAGAATCAGTTTCAGTAATTAGAGAACGCCGTATGACCTATTACAGAGCAATGTCAGAAAGTGTTAAACCGTCAATTGCAGTGGTTGAAGATCTGGATTATCCAAATTGTATTGGAGCTTTCTGGGGCGAAGTAAATACAACTATCCATAAAGGTTTCGGTATGTCAGGTGCGCTTACTAATGGCGTAATGAGGGATCTAGGTGATATGGCAGAAGGTTTTCCTGTTGTTGCTGGAAGTATAGGCCCAAGCCATGGGTTTGTGCATGTACGCAGTGTTAACCAGCCAATAAATATTTTTGGGATGAATATAAAGTCGGGTGATTTAGTACATGCTGATCGGCATGGTGCAGTCGTAGTTCCTACTGATGTTATAGATGACTTAGAAGCCTCAATTCTAAAAATGCAGCAAACAGAAAGGTTGGTATTGGATCCAGCACGTAAAAAGGGCTTTGATTTTAATGCATTTGAAACGGCTTGGAATGATTTTGAGAAAGCCCGAACATAAGAAAATTGATAGTAACTAATAAGGATATTCCAGATGGATTTTATGAATAAAAAAGCAATAGTATTTGGCGGTACATCTGGGATAGGTTTAGCAACTGTTAAGATGCTGGAAATTGCTGGTGCAGAAGTTGTTGCTATTGGGCGATCATCTGAGAAAAAATCAGAATTACCAAATGGGGTTAAATTTATAGCTTGTGATGTGAGAGATGAAGTAGGTGTTAAGACACTTTTAGAAAAGCTTGCTCCCTTTGACATTTTGATAAGTTCAGCTACTGGTGGAGAGCGAGCTATTGGTCCATTCCTAGAAATGGACATGGATGGCTTTAAAGGATCTTTTGATAAACTTTGGGGATATGCAAATGTTGTACGCCATGGGGCAAAACATGTAACCGATGGAGGCTCAATTACTCTTGTATCGGGTTCTCCAGCACGAAATTGCAGGCCTGGACAAATTGCGCTTTCTTCAGTTGGAGGTGCAGTGGAGGCGATGGCTCGTGCATTAGCAAAAGAGATTTCTCCCAGGATAAGAATTAATATTGTTTCTCCAGGAACAATTAATACTCCAATGGTTACTCTTATAGGAAGTGAGAGAGAAAAGTTATATGAAAGTATGACAAAAGATAATCTGATACCAAGAGCAGGAACATCCGAAGAAGTTGCTGAAGGAATTATGTACGTTGTAAGAAATAAGTTTGTGACTGGAACAACGGTAGATGTTGATGGTGGTTGGTTGCTTAGTTAGATTCTGAAATTTAACTGATTAATCCTACAAATTTTATTCTTCATACCAATAATCTCATTAAATCAAACTAGAAAAAATGTATTAATTAGTGATAGCGTGTGCCAGACTCAGAGCTTGAAATTCGAGGCACCAAAGCTTTAACAAGCTCTCGCATGTCAAGTTCACCAACAGGCTTGCCATTTTCCATCACGCGATATCGCAATGAGGTATCACCGCCTGAGGCCGCGATAAGACTTTCTAGGTTGTCGTTGGCGTTCACGTCACCTGCGAATTCACCCTTTGTGACTTTTTGCATCACTGATCGAATTCGTAGTACTCTGGCACGGTTAATATCTGATACGAAATCTTCAATATAAGGATCGTTTGGAGCCATTAAAATGCTTTGTGGCTCTCCTTGTTGAATAACTGCTCCATCTATTAAAATCACCAGATGATCTGCAAGCTTTAATGCTTCGTCTAAATCATGTGTTATGAAAACTATGGTCTTTTTAAGCTCAACTTGTAACTCTAATAGTAAATCCTGCATGTCTGTTCGTATCAGTGGATCTAGTGCTGAAAATGCTTCATCCATGAGCATTATATCTGAATTAGAAGTCAGTGCTCGGGCAATACCGACACGTTGCTGCATTCCTCCAGAAAGCTGTGAAGGGTAGTGGTTTTCGAAACCTCCAAGGCCTACACGATCAAGCCACTTTTTTGCTTCGGCTTCTTGATCAGTTGTTGTAGCACCTTGAATGTTGAGTGCCATGGCTGCATTCTGTAAAACTGTTCGATGAGGTAAAAGGGCAAATTTTTGAAATACCATCGACATTTTATTTTGACGCATGTGACGCAAGTCTAGTGTAGAAAGTTTCATTATATCAACACCATCCACTAAAATCTCTCCATCGGTTGGTTCGATTAGGCGGTTTAAGTGCCGGATTAATGTTGACTTACCAGAGCCAGATAAGCCCATCACAACCGTAATTTCCCCAGCCTGCATCTCAACATTTATATCTTTCAAACCAAGAACATGTTGATGTGAAACTAGAAGATTTTCTTTACTCATCCCATCTTTGGCATGTTGAAGAACTGCCTTGTCGTCAGATCCAAAGATTTTATAGAGACCACGAAGACTTACTTTTGGTGTTTGTGTCATTTTGTAAGCCTCACATTTCAGTTTTTGTTCTGTCGATACGCGACAGAGCTGCTTTTGAAGTACGGTCAAGCATTACAGCTAAAAGAACAATGCATACTCCTGCCATTAAACCAACACCGAGCTCTAGATTCCTGATACCACGTA
>CAXIDO010000319.1:0-3497 GCA_964022745.1 uncultured Methyloligella sp.
GAAGTTCGGTGCCTAGCTCGGTTGCTAGCGGGTAACTGAAGTGCCTTTAAAAACAATAGCCGTGAGAGAGAAATACAAAGCACTTAGTGCTTTGGGCTTTGGCCGTTGATTGATTGGCAGCCTAATAAATCCAAACGGACCATGTTGCGTTCGTGGTCATTTTTCGTCATCACATTTATATGGATTTCGTTAGCACCAAATTTTGCGGCACTTTGACGAAGGAACGCTAGGTTTAATGAATTTGCATTTGCTGTTGTTTGGCCAATTGAAAGGGCTGTGCACTCATCATTTTCATCACGTCTTACCAATACATAATTTGCTTTTGGTAATTCTGGGCAGGTAAAAAGAGAATAAACACTGTGGATGTATCTCTTGCCTGAAGCACCTTGCCAAAAATGGAAAGCATTTTCTAGCTCGGCGTCATTTGAAATATGAAGTGGTTCGTTTAAGTTAATTTGCTCAACGATTTGTTGAGAAGAAGATTTACGCATGTTACCCGACTTACACTGTACATTTACTAACATAATTCTGCCTCCCAAATTTCTTTAGCTCATCTAGCTCTCTATTTAAACGTATATAGAGGCAAAAAAAAAAAAAAAAAGGGCTGACTTATGGCCTTCTTGGGGCGCATTGATAACATTATTGTTAAGTACTAAGGGTTAAGAGGAGGTAAGCGGAATGATTTTTTAGGAAAAGAATGTCGTTTTATTTTTAAATCTTTGAATTTAAATGACTTTCTTTTTCATCTTCACCTTCTTTTTGGAGCTCTTTGCATTTTTCTTCAATGGTGTTGATGAGGGTTTCTTTGAAGATTTTTCTCTCTAAACCAGGTGGTATAGGGGGGAGAAATTCAATTATTATGGTGCCTTTGTAGAGTTTTTTCTCATTTCTTGGCCAAAATACGCCTGAATTAAGGGCAACGGGTACACAAGGGATATTCAAGCTTTCATAGAGTTTTATGACGCCTGGTTTGTAATTTGGCTCTGCTCCAGGGACTTGTCTGGTGCCTTCAGGGAAGATGATGATTTCTCGATTATCTTGTTTGCGGATTTCAGCTTCGCGGAGCATTTCTTTTAAGGCAATTGCTGCGCGCTCTCTGCGAATAGGTATCATTTCAAATTTGCGGGAAAACCAGCCATAAAAGGGTATGGCCATGAGCTCTTCTTTCATTATTAGAGCCGGGTCTTTTAAGAGGGCTGGAAACGCGAAGGTCTCCCACGGAGCTTGGTGTTTGGCTGCAATAAGGACAGGGTTCTCAGGTAAATTTTCAAGTCCGCGAACTTCTATTTTGGTTCCAACCGTTAATCGTAACCACCACAAAACAAAGTGGCCGTGAAAAGCCAGCCCGGCCATGGCCCATGACCTTTTACCAAACAAGAGAGGTGAGCCAATAACGAGAATGAGAGCTGAGCCGATATAAAAGCCGATTTTAAAGATTAGCGAACGCACTAGAGCATCCTTCTTTTCGATAGATTCATTTGAATGTTCTAGCTTCTTGCTTTAGCGTTCCTTTTTTCCTAAAATCGGTGCCCACTTTAAGGTGCAACGCAAGAATAAAATTCCTGTTAGGTCTTGAGATCGTTGGAAGTTTAAACTTCAACAAATTAGTGATGTTGAGAATTAAGAATGCGGTAGACCCCGTAACGGGTAGTTAGCATACAAAGAGCTGCGATCACTACAACGACTATTCCTAGCAAAATAAACCCTGGTAAATCAAGGGCTGCTGTGCCGAGAAGGCGGCGCACTTCTGCGCTTGTCATGTTGCTTCCGCCTAATACACGCATGAAGAATGGCATAAAGATGAAGACGATGAGTGAGCCTGTGGCACCAACCAGTCCTGAGCGAATGCCTAGCGAGAGAAAGTGGCGTTCAAATTCGCGGGCGATGAAACGGTCTGTTGCGCCAACAAAATGAAGGACCTCTACGATTTCTCTGTTTGACGCCATAGCTGAACGGGTGGCGGAGACAATGACCGCGGTTGTGGCCAAGCCAACTAATATGAGTACAGCAAGGCCGGCCAAAGCCATTGAGCGGGTGACTGTTTGGATTTGTGATTGCCAGCGACGGTGGTCATCTAATGTGGCGTTTTTGAAATTCTTCTTTATGTCACTGCGTAGCTTATCCAGATCGGGTTTGCTCTCTCGATCTAGTTCGACAGCTATTAAGCGGGGAATGGGCAAGTCTTTTAGATTAGCGCCATCGCCGAGCCAGGGTTCTAACAAGTCTGCGCTTTCATCTAATGGCAGAGGGCGTACGCCGGTGATACCAGGCTGATTTGTTAGGAAAAAAGAGATTTTTGAAAGCTTGTCTTCAATGTTTTCAGTGCGATTTATGCTGATTTGCACTGTGACTTCACTGGCGATGTTATCTGTCCATGCAGCGGCAGATTGATTAATTAAATAAACGCCGCCGGCTGTGAGTGATGCGAGGAAACACATGATCGAGATCACCACAACAAGTGAGCTACCTGTTACGGATTTGGCTTGGACGATGGGCGTGTGCTGATTGCCCCAGCCACGTTCTTTGGGGCGAGAGGGAGAGTAAAGCTCCTTGCTTGCTGGTGTAACTGGTGGTGCTGAATTATTGGGTTGGAACGTCATGTTTATCCTACCTGATGAATTCTACCGTCGTGAAGCTCAAGACGTGGCGCTTGAAATTGTTGCATTAACTGATGATCGTGTGTTGCGATTATAACAGATGTTCCTAAACGATTTAATTCAATGAACAAACGAAGAAGTCGGCGCGCCATTTGAGGGTCTACGTTACCGGTTGGTTCGTCAGCTAATAGTAGTTCTGGTTTACCAATCACTGCGCGGGCAATAGCTGCTCTTTGTTTTTCACCACCAGATAAAACAGGAGATAAGGCATACATCCGCTCGCCGAGTCCCACCCACTGAAGAAGGTCTGTGACGTCTTCTTGATAGTCATTGGGCTTTTTTCCGGTAACCCGAAGAGGAAGCGCAACATTTTCCCAAGTGCTGAGATGATCAAGTAAGCGGAAATCTTGAAAAACAATACCAATTCTGCGACGTAAATCTGCCCGTCTTGACGGGGTGATTCGGGTTACATTTTGCCCAAAGAGGTGAATGAGGCCGCGCGTTGGCTGGATAGACATAAATAAAAGCCGTAAAAGCGACGTTTTACCTGAACCAGACGGGCCGGTTAGAAAGTGTAATGACCCGGGGCGAAGATGAAAATTAACATCTCGTAGGATTTCAGGCCCTCTTCCATAACGAAGAGCGACGTTTTCTAATCGAATCAATGGTCTAATACCCTCTATTTGATGTATTTTGGCTTGTTTTTTGAACTTTTCAGCTGGCTAGGCTGTGTTTTATGAAAGTGCCGAAATTTATGTTTATCTTAGCCGCCATTATTGCCAGCAAAAAGCATTTTGTAAATTTTATTTAGCCTCTGAATGAGGCCAAAGCGGGGATAAGTCTGGAAAAGAAGGGCTTCTTTAATTATTTCTCGGTTATTTCTAGATATCTTTATGTTTT
>CAXIDO010000320.1:0-3458 GCA_964022745.1 uncultured Methyloligella sp.
CAAGTATATTATCAATGAATGGTTTCTATTTCGTGTTTACCCTTTGTTTTGGGTTGGGATTAGCCGTCTGCTGAAATGATTGAGCGTTTTATATTCTGGCTCGTTATCGACATCACTTAAGGTTTCTGTTGTTGCCCACTTCGCAGATGGAAGGTTTTTCATCGTGTCATCGTATGTGTGCTCTGTAGACCACCTTACATTTTTAAAGAGATGATTGAGCTTTGGGCTGCGTTTTTGGCCGATTATCCAATAACCACCATCGCCTGATGGGCCGATGAGGGCATCTTTGTTTTGAAGTTGTTTAAATGCTTTGGCGATATGATTGGGATTGATTTCTGGGATATCTGTACCGATGATTAGAACCGGGCCAGTACCTATTAATAAACCATTCGTCTTATTCTCTGGTTTTCCAATGTTCTTAAATTGTGTGTGCATTCGAGCGCCTAAATCTCCATGTCTCTGACGTGACCTTTTAAGGCCTTTAGAGGTTTCTTTTGGCCAAAAGGGGAGATTGATTGCCGTGTCTGGGGCGATGGCGATGTGGGTTTGCCAACGAGGATCTTTCGATAGGCGGGCGATAATGTGATTGGTTGTGCGCCGATAAAAGGCGGTAGCTGCAACACCACCAATGTCTTTAGAAAGCCTTGTTTTGACATTTCCTTGGCGGGGTTCTTTGACCATGATGACGAGATGCTGTGTTGTCTTTTGATTTGAAGACGGTTTTGACATGTTTGACATGGCTGATCTTTTCAAGTGAGAGATTTGATATGATTAAGTCGTGCTGGATCTTGAATAAATTTGGTAGATTTTTTCTGGTGGTAGGCCGCGATAATAGGCGGCGAGGCAATAGAGATTTCTTGTGCTGCGTTTCAAGTAGCCTTCTTTTTTGTATTTTTCTGCGCTTGTAAAGGCTCTTGATTGTAAAATTTTTACAGGTGCGGGAAGGCGGCGGATGATGTCTGTATCTTCCATAATTGGAAAGTTCGGATAGCCGCCACACGCTTCATAGGTTTGCTTGGAGATTAGAAGACCCTGATCTCCATAGGGAAGAGAGAAAAGTGAGCAGCGTAAAGCGACGAGTTTTGCCAGTATCGTTGGGGCAAGGCCTTTGTCTTTCAGTGAGAACTTGAAGGCTGCTGCATTTGGAGCGGTATTAGGTGCAGGCTCTTCAGGTGTTTTTTGATCTTCTGCTTTGATGAACTTGGTTACTTCAATGTGCCAATCTTCTTCAAGCTCGGTATCTGAATGAAGAAAGAGCATCCATTGGTTTTTGGCAGCGTTTGCGCCAGCGTTTAATTGGGGGCCGCGCCCTTTTGTTTCCGGAGTGAGTATCTTTGCGCCTGCCTCATCTGCCATCTCCACTGTGTCATCAGTTGAGCCTCCATCCACTATGATGACCTCGTTAATGGCGCCTTCGAGTAGGGCTGGCATGAGCGAGGCAAAAGTGGCGGGTAATTCTTTCGCTGAATTTAGGGTCGGTATAATGATTGATAGCATGAAGGGTACATTATCTATTGTTGTTTTGTTGAGCAAGTAAACTTAGGAGCTAGGGGCTAGACCTTATGTTTAGTTATTTATCATTAAGAATGTGTTGGTTACCGTTTGTTGCGCTATATTTACCTATGAATGTTCTTGATTTGTTCCGGTTAAGATTGTACGCTTGTTTTGTTACAGAATGATTATTAACAGAGACGTTTTTTATGAAAAAGACAAGCTTGATTGATCCAAACCGTTTTCGGGGGCGTGGGACTTCTAGCAATGATGTTGGACGGTTTGAGGCATTTGAGAGGGAGCTTTATGACGATGGCTGGGATGGGCTAGATGATCTCCCTCCTTTTAAAACTGAAGTTCGTCATGAAGAGAGCACGTCTATCATTACGCAAAATAAATCACCTGATATTCCTTTTGACCGTTCGCTTAACCCATATCGGGGTTGTGAGCATGGGTGTCCTTATTGTTATGCGCGGCCAAGTCATTCTTATTGGGGGATGTCTCCGGGGCTTGATTTTGAGACGAAATTAACTGCGCGGATTAATGCGGCTGAATTGCTGGAGGAGGAGCTCTCGAAGCCTTCTTATCTTTCTAAGCCGATTTCTCCGATTGCGCTGGGTGGGAATACAGACCCATACCAACCGATTGAGCGGGAGTATAAACTCACACGGCAGATTTTAGAGGTTTTACTTGAGGCGAAGCATCCGTTAACGATTGTTACAAAGTCAGTTCTTGTGCTTCGGGACTTGGATTTGTTAGCTGAATTGGCCAAGGAAAATTTAGTACTTGTAGCTTTATCGATCACATCTTTGGACAAAGTTTTAACGCGTCAAATGGAGCCACGGGCCAGTGCGCCGCATTTGCGTTTAAAGGCCTTGGATGAATTACACAAAGCTGGCGTGCCGACAATGACGATGATGGCGCCGATGATCCCTTCTTTAAATGATCATGAGATGGAGGGGATTATGGAATCTGTTTTAGAACGCAGGTGCACTGAGGCAAATTATGTTTTACTCCGATTGCCACACGAAATTAAAGAGCTGTTTCGTGAGTGGCTTTTGCGAGAAGTGCCTGACTGTGCGTCCAGAGTGATTTCGTTGGTGCAATCCATGCGGGGTGGGCAAGATTACAAGGCTGAGTTTGGAACGCGAATGCGGGGTGAGGGGCCTTATGCTGATTTATTATCGCATCGTTATAAGTTAGCGGTTAAGCGACTTGGGTTTAATAAAGAGCCTATCTCTCTTCGAACGGATTTATTTGTTCCACCTGTGCCGAAAGGTGGGCAGATGAGATTGTTTTAAATTCTTTGCATTTTGTGATATTGGCAGTGATTGTTATTACAGGCGGGTAAAATGGCAAAAAAAGAACAAAAAACACTCTCTTCATCTGAAGTAAAAGCTGGGCCGGATTTTCAATTTGAAAAAGAAGCCATGGCGAAATTTGGTGGCTGCGTTGCCGGCACTGATGAGGCGGGACGTGGCCCGTGGGCTGGGCCGGTTGTGGCTGGGGCTGTGATCCTCAATCCTGATGATATACCGGCTGGACTTAATGACTCTAAGAAATTAACTGAAGCTAAACGTGAGGCTTTGTATGAGCTGATGACCGAGATGGCGGCTGAAGAGCGGCTTTACATTGGGGTCGGGATTGCTGAGGTAGCGAAGATTGACAGTGATAATATTTTAAAAGCATCTCTTTGGGCTATGGGGCAATCGGTTGCGGACCTTTCTGTTGGACCGCGTTCTGTTTTGGTGGACGGGAATAAGTTACCTGAGTTGCCTATGCCAGCGCTGGCTTTGGTCAAAGGAGATGCGCGGTCTTTATCTATTGCTGCTGCCTCTATCATTGCTAAAGTAACGAGAGACCGCATGATGGTGGCGCTTTCGGAAGAGTTTCCTGCTTATAAATGGGCGTCAAATAAAGGCTATGGAACAAAGGATCACCAGGAAGCTTTGGCTGAGCATGGAGTG
>CAXIDO010000321.1:0-3455 GCA_964022745.1 uncultured Methyloligella sp.
CGTTGCAGATTAGATACTTAAGATTTTAAGTTAATGTCTTGGGAAAAGAATTCAGGGCGCAATGGTCAAAAGTCCGCTATTGGCACTTCAGAGAAGATTAAAACAAAAATGTTCATTTCCCTTAATGATACAAAAGCTGACAAATTTCATTTTATCCTATAAACCCAACGATTTCTTTTGTCTTTTTCATGATAGGGTCGGCGATGGTGTGTGCTCTATTTGCGCCGTCTTTTAGGATGGCGTCTAGTTCGGCTGGATCATTTAATAGCTTTTGCATTTCATCTGCGATGGGGCTTACTTTCTCAACGGCAAGTTCTGCTAGAACTGGTTTGAAGGTTGAGAACTGAGCACCGCCGTGATCTTTTAGAACGTCTTCTTTGCTCACGCCTTTTAGGGCTGCATAGATGCCAACGAGATTGTTTGCTTCCGGGCGATCTTTCAGACCGTCTGTTTCTGATGGCAGAGCGTCTGGGTCCGTTTTGGCTTTGCGGATTTTTTTGGCGATGGTGTCTGCGTCATCTGTCATGGTGATGCGTGACATCTCTGACGGGTCTGATTTGCTCATTTTTTTAGAGCCATCGCGAAGAGACATCACTCTGGTGGCCGGGCCTTGGATGAGCGGTTCAGGCTGAGGGAAGAAGATGCCGTCTTCATAGCCGGCTTCTTTAATTGTATCTGCAAAATCCACATTGAATTTTTGTGCAATGTCGCGGGCAAGTTCCAAATGTTGTTTTTGATCTTCACCGACGGGCACGTGGGTTGCGTGATAAAGCAAGATGTCAGCGGCCATCAGGTTAGGGTAGGTAAAGAGACCTACGGAAGCGTTTTCTTTATGTTTGCCAGCTTTTTCTTTGAACTGGGTCATGCGGTTTAACCAGCCCATGCGGGCGACGCAATTTAAGACCCAAGCTAGTTCAGCATGGCCAGAGACTTGAGATTGATTGAAGATGATTTGCTTTTTTGGATCAATGCCGGAGGCGATAAAGGCGGCAGTGACTTCTCTGATGTTACCGGCTAATTCTTTTGGGTCTTGCCATACTGTGATGGCGTGCAGGTCTACGACGCAATAAAGACATTCATGGCTTTCTTGCAAGGCAACAAATTTTGTGATGGCGCCAAGGTAATTACCCAAGTGAAGGTTGCCTGTTGGTTGTACGCCTGAGAATACACGCTCTTGATGTGTCATTTATTTGAGCCCCGTTAAGAGAATTGGTTTTGGTCATTTATTGGCGATTTGGCCGTATACTTTGTTTTAAAGATTTTAAGCTCGTTGCACCTGTTATTTCTGCTGATAAACCATAGGCCAGAACTCCGCAAGAGACTAAAGCAAAAAGTGTGAGGAATCTGATCCAAATGCCATTATCCAGGCTTAGATAGGGACTTGCATATTGAGCTGCATAATATAGGACGAACCCCATTATTATACTTGAAATGATGATACGAGGTAGTTTTGAGACCAGGGTTTTGTCTATTATAAAATGTCCTCTTTTATATAGAAGTATACCTAATAAAAACGCATTGGCCCATCCGGCTACTGATGTTGCGATTGCGATACCGACATGTTTGTATTGTGCGAACAGGAGAATACTCAAGCTCACATTTATGATCATTGAAATGCCTGCGAAGATCATGGGTGTTTTTGTGTCTTCTCTTGCGAAAAAACCGGGGGAGAACACTTTGATCAGCACAAAGCTTGGTAGGCCAATTGCAAAAGCGGCGAGCGCTGCTGAGGTTGCCGTGGTTGCGCTTGCATCAAATGCACCGCGCTCAAATAGCACTTTTATAATTGGTTCTGGGATTGTGAATAGGGCAACGGCTGCCGGCATTGTTAACAGAGCTGAGAATTCTAAGGATCTGTTTTGAGCGTCGTGTACAGCTTCCATTTCATTGGCGCGTAATTTTCTTGATAGTTCCGGCAAGAGGACAACGCCGATGGCGATGCCGACGATACCTAGAGGTAATTGATAGAGGCGATCAGCGTAATAAAGAAAAGACACAGCGCTTTCTTGCATGGACGCTATGATGGTGCCGATCATGATATTAATTTGAGTGATGCCGCCTGCAAGAATTCCAGGGATGCTGAGCCATAAAAATTTTTTCACCTGTGGTGTGAGGCGTGGGCGTTTTAGCTTTAGGGCGAAGTCTTGTCTGGTGACGCAAAAAAGAAGCAAAAACAACTGAGCGAAGCCAGCAATTGCGACGCCCCAGCTTAAGATGATGCCTGCGGTGGCTGTTTGGTTTAACTCAAGAAGAGCGGCGATGCTCATAGCGGCGATGAGTATGATGTTTAACAAAATAGGGACGGCTGCTGCGGCTGCGAATTTATCTAACGCGTTTAGCATGCCTGAGAGCAGGGCGACGAGCGACATGCAGGCAAGATAGGGGAAAGTAATCCGCGTGAGGAAAATTGCGAGATCGAGTTTTTCCGGGTTTTCGCTAAAACCGGGGGCGATGAAATATATTAGCCATGGCATGGTTAACTCTGCAAGGGCTGTAGTTATGAGGAGAGCTGTGATGAGGACACTTGCTACCTGGTTGGCGAAGTTTTTTGCGCTTTGTTTGCCGTCTCCTTCGAGTTCTTTTGCAAAAAGGGGAATAAAGGCGGCGTTGAAGGCACCTTCGCCGAAAAGTCTTCTGAACAAGTTTGGAAAGCGAAAGGCAACAAAAAAAGCGTCGGCAATGGGGCCCGTGCCCAATACAAAGGCCACGAGGATGTCTCTAATGAATCCGAGTGCGCGGCTGATTAGTGTCATACCGCCGACTGTTGCAAAGGCTTTATAGAGACGCATTGGCTTCCTCTTTTTAGTGCTCCTTCAGGTTGCCCACTAGCAACCGTCGCGATTTAGTGTGTTTTAGTAGCGCTTTAGGTTGTCCACTTGCAACCGCGCTATTAGTAAAACTAGTATGCAGATACAGGTGGTTCGCTCTAGAAAATTAATTCTTAAGAGTAGCTAATCAAAGGTTGGCTTTTATGCAAGGAAAGAGTGCTATTGAGAGCGTATTTTATTTGATTGCATTTGTGATTGTATTTGCCAGAGCACTGAAATCTTTTATGCGGGGAGATGATTTGCGCCAAACAAGGCCTATGGTGCGAACAGGCTCTGGTGGGGCAAAGGGAATGAGGCGCAAGGGACTGTCTTGTGGAATTTCTACCTTAGCAGCTAGTTTGGGTACGAGTGTTATGCCTTGATTATTTGCGACTAATTCAATTAGAGTTTTTAGACTAGTCGCACCGAATTGGGACAGACTTTTCTGACTTACGTTTTCGCAAAGAGAAATAGCCTGATCTCTTAAACAGTGGCCCTCTTCCAAAAGAAGAAGGTTGTTTTCTTCTAGGAGTTTCATTGGGTCTGTAGTTTGGTTTGAACTTTCACTATTAATGACCAAAAAGAAGGGGTCGGAAAATAGCTCTTTTGTCATTAGCTCGGCATGATGGATGGGTAACGCGACCAAAA
>CAXIDO010000322.1:0-3454 GCA_964022745.1 uncultured Methyloligella sp.
TTCGGGCTGATGGACCCGCGATTAAGGTTTATCAACCAACAGACGCTCAAATTGCTTATTACCTAGCCCAATTTGTTGACAAGTTTCGCTCGCTATCAACGGATCCCATTGTGGTCCGTAAAAATTGGCTCAGCGTTTATGATTTTGCCACAGATAAGGCGGCCAATCGTTTGAGTGAGTATGCCCGCTCCAATGATCCTTTTACAAAAGTTGGTAAGCAAACCGTCTCAATCGAAGTGACGAGTGTTGTTCGAGCGTCTAAAACATCGTTCCAAGTCCGTTGGCAAGAACGCGTCTTTGAAAATGGATCTCTTACAGCCACTCATCGTTACACGGGTGTTTTTTCGATCATCATTAAGCAGCCAAGTGACGCCGAGACCCTGCGCAAAAATCCGCTTGGCATTTATGTGCACAGTTTGAATTGGTCAAAAGATCTCAACTCTCTCAAAAAATAAAATCAAGTTTTTAATTGTAATCACGTTTCGGAGGTTTGTCTTGATGAAGCTATTCTTGTTTCTCTTTCTTATATTGGGGCTCAATGCCTGTGCTACCAAACAAAAGGTGGCACAGATTAAATATGACAATTTCAAAAAAGCGGTTAAAGTTCCCGAACCCGCGCGACCAGTTAAGATTGTTGAAAAACTCAAACCTTTACCGTTACCAGGGCAACTGAAACCACTGAAGCTTTCTTCGAACATCAAGAAAAAACACCTTAAGAAACCGAACAATAAGATTGCAGTTCCTAAGCGTTTGCAAGCCGCAAAACGAGCCGCGCTTTATACCCCTCAAAAACAAGGCTTTATCAATGCTATCCAGGTCTATCCCTTTAGTAAAGGGGCGCTTTATCAGCTTTACAGCGCTGTCAATCAAGTGAGTGACATTGCGCTTGAGCCCGGAGAAAAGCTCATTTCTGTTTCGGCCGGTGATACGGTGCGCTGGAAGGTGGGGGATACCACCAGTGGGCAGGGCGCTTATCTTCAAGTGCATGTGCTCGTCAAACCCATCGCCGCTGATTTAACCACTAATCTGGTCATCAACACTGACAAACGTACTTATCACCTTGAGCTAAAAAGTCACGAAAGCGCTTATATGTCTTCTGTCTCTTGGGAGTATCCAGAAGATAGTCTCAAAGTGCTAAAAAAACGCAATAAAAGAGCTTTCGCAATTGAGCAAAACCTTATCAATCGTAATCTTAAGCTTTCTAATTTGAAGTTTCGCTATCGGATTACAGGATCAGCTCCTTGGAAACCTATTCGTGTCTTTGATGATGGCAAAAAGGTTTATATCCAATTCTCCTCTGGTCTTTCCCAAGGGGAAGCGCCGCCCTTATTTGTTATGGGGTCAAACGGGAAACCAGCGTTGGTGAATTACCGCGTAAAAGGCACCTATTATATTGTTGACCAACTATTTGCTGCCGCCGAGTTACGACTTGGTGGAAAATCGCAAGACAGGGTTCGGATCATCAGAACCGATGCCATATGGCGGGAGGTGGGTGATGACTAATTCTCAAACGGACAATCAGTCTGAGACTATAGATGAGGAAGAGACTACATCTCAAAATATTCCCAATCCAATGGCAGTCTCAGAAGAAGATTTACGGTTGCGGGCGAAACCACGCCCCGTGCGGCGTATCAATAAACTTAACCTATTTATTGGCATTCAAATCGTGTTGGCCATTTTATTTGGATTGATCATTTGGTCATTATCGTTCAAAGGCGAACGCGGGTATAAACAAACGGAGCTTTATAACACCAAACGCAAAACCAAGCCGGAAGGACTTGAGACCCTACCAAAATCCTATGATCAGATCCCAAAGTTGGGCCCCCCTTTTCCAGGTGATTTGGGCCGTGCTTTAAAAAAAGCAGAAAAAGATCTGAACATTTCCCCACGTCAACCGTTTCGCCCTGATGCATTGACTGATCTTGAGCGAGCGCAGCGTATTCGCTTGGCACGTATGGCCCAGCAAGGCCGTGAGTCACAATTGTTTTTTAGTCTCAACCGGAAAATGAAAGATAATAAAAAGACGGATCACGCTTCGAGTTTAAAAAGGTCTTTAAATCAGCTATCTACTCAGTTGACGACTAACAATCCATTATCTGGTTTAACGCAAATCTCAAATGGCCAAGATTCCGATGCCGGTAAACAAGCCAATAAACTTAAGTTTTTAAACAGCACTCCTGCAAAAGCCATTTATAATCCACATGTTTTGCAAACACCGGTATCACCTTATCAGCTTATGGCTGGCACAGTGATTTCTGCATCCTTGATCTCAGGGCTAAACTCTGATTTGCCTGGCCAAGTGATGGCACAAGTGACATCGCCTGTCTATGACACGGTCACAGGTCAGCATCTTTTAATTCCACAAGGGGCCCGACTTATTGGCAAATATGACAGTGTGGTGGCCTTTGGCCAAGAACGAGCCCTGGTTGTTTGGTACCGCCTCATTCTACCCAATGGAACATCGATGGTTATAGATAACCTGCCTGCCAGCGATGAAGCCGGTTTTGCAGGCCTCAAAGATCAAGTCGATGTACATGGTTGGCAGCTTTTAAAAGGCATTGTGCTGTCTACTTTACTTGGTGTTGGCACAGAACTTACCTTTGGCAATAATGAAAATGAACTTGTCAAAGCATTGCGTTCATCCACACAAAACAATGCTGATCGTGTTGGACAAAAACTTGTTGATAAGCATTTGGATATCCAGCCCACATTAAAAGTACGACCTGGCTGGCCTCTGCGTATCATCGTTAACAAAGACATCATCTTAAAACCCTACAGTTCGAATGAGGTTCATCCATGATCAAATTAGCCCCTTTGCCACGGAGCAACCCTATAAAACTCCCTATCCAGGTCTTGCCTGACCTGAAAGAAAAACTGGATGATTACGCCACCATCTATGAAGAAACCTATGGCAAAGCAGACCAAGTTACTGACTTAATTCCATACATGTTAGAGTCGTTTCTTGAAAGCGACAGCGCCTTCAAAAAAGCTCGGCGAAGTTTGCAAAATAGAGGGGAAAAACCGTTCTCAAAATCTAATGAAACCACAACAGAGGAACCTCCTGCCTCATCAGGCATTAGGTCTGCGCTTTCGTTCTCTAAAGACTAGATGGTCTCATAAATTTGGGTAGGTTTGAGTGCGTATATCATGTGAGATAAAAAGATTGGAACATGCCCTTCGTGTGCTGGCGAAAATCGTTGCCTTGCATGGGGATGTCTATCTACCTTTGTTTGAGCGAATTGAAAGGGAATTACTTGCGGTAAAAAAACAAGAAGAATTGCGGCAAAGAGCGCTAAATCTTGCGACCATGAAAGACAATTCTCATGAAGGCCCTTCACATAAGAGATGAGCTGGTGGGGTGTAAGCAATTTTTTTAAGCCATTCGGCCTTTTGTTCCAAACTTGGGCCAGATCCATATTTAGGTCGATGAAATTTATGTCCCATTAATTCAGCT
>CAXIDO010000323.1:0-3451 GCA_964022745.1 uncultured Methyloligella sp.
GCGCTCGTCAAGACAGGAAAAAGTGTGGGAGGACTACGTAAAGTCATGGGTAAGCTCAATTTGGCAAACACTGGAAAATTTGTTGCGTATGATGGCAAACAGATTGCTTGGTAATCTATTTCTCAATCACAGACCCTTTATCTGATGATTGTGATTTGAATGGTGCGCGCTCTTCCAGTTCTGATGTGTAATTGGCGATACCCTTAGACTCGCGCAATAGAAAATCTTTAATCGCCTTCTCAAATTGAGGGTGAGCAATTTTATGAAATGAAGTAGTCGGACGTGGTTTAAAACCACGTGCTAACTTATGCTCACCTTGTGCACCACCTTCAAAATATTTAATTTTTTCACTAATACAAAAATGTTGGGCCTGATAGTAACAAAGCTCAAAATGTAAGCCAGAGACGAATTCTGTCGCACCCCAATAGCGTCCGTACAATGTCTCCTGATTATAAAAATTCAGGGTGCTAGCAATACGCTTACCTTCTCTTTCTGCAATAATCAGTAGTATGTTTTTTGGCATTGACTGTGCGATTTCACTAAAAAAAGCTCGCGTTAAATAAGGCGTTGAATGATGTTCACGGTAGGTAGTGCAATAACACTGATAAAAGAAATCCCAATCAGCATCTGTTGCATCTTGTCCCCTAACAAGTCGTGATTGAATCTGCGCATCTTGTATTTTTTTTCGTTCTTGATGGATTTTCTTGCGCTTATTGTGACTTAGGGTTTTTAAAAAAACTTCAAAACTATCATAACCTTCATTTTGCCACCTAAATTGAATCCCAGAGCGCTTCAACCAACCCGCATTTTCAAACAAACTTGCATCTGTTTCATCAGGAAACAACACATGAGCACTTGAGAGTTGATGCTTATGCATTATCGCCTCAACTGCCTCAATCAGTTGTAATTTGGCTTGTTGATCTTTTGCCAAGAGCCTAGCACTAGTAATTGGTGAAAACGGGATCGCTGAAAGGAGCTTAGGGTAATAGGCTAGACCGTTTTGCTGATAAGCATCTGCCCAGGCCCAATCAAACACATATTCACCATATGAATGGCTCTTAATATACAAAGGCATGGCGCCTAGTAGGTCTTCTTGTTGCTGTATAATCAGAATACAAGGACTCCACCCCGACCTCGCGCCAACTGATTCTGACTTTTCTAGTGCTGAGAGAAAAGCATGGCTAAGCAGCGGCATATCAGAAGTAAGTGCATCCCATTTTGCAGCATCTACCTGAGTAATTGATCCGACAACCTGCACAACAATTTGATTTGCTACGTCATTATCTATAGATTCCATAGCCACGCTTTACAACATTAAAATAAAAGCAGCTATAAAGCTGCTTTATTACAGGTAAACTATCTTAACTGGGCTGACCAGACTTTGTCGAGGCTTGATTACTCTTTTTTGGTTGCGCCGCCTTCTTGATAATACTCTCTTCGACAACTTTTAAGCGTTGTGCTTCTAACTTCGCTTCTGCAGCTTTATGACGCTCTCTCCATTTTGCTTGTGCCAGTTCTAGTTCTTCAAATGTAATCACGTTGTCTTCATCTACATCTACAGAATTAAAATGGCGAGCAATTTGCGGTAGGCATTCGGTCACTTCCTGACGGTCTAAGGAGTCATCCAAATCGTTATTGCATTGTGTAAAGCGTTCTTTGAGGCTTTCCCTCATTTTTTGGCGCTCACGTCTAATTTGAATATGCTCTGGGTCGTTATTTCTAGCGTAATCCATTAATGCTTTGCGTAGTCGAGCACGGTCTTCAGGACTAAAGTTATATTCTAGTGTTTTTTCTAGGCCATAGCCCCCATCTTCAGCCTCCGTAGGTGACGGCATTGAGTCCGTAGCATCTTTGCTGGGTTCAGTTGCAGCGTTCGTATCAGCTACCGATGGGAAAATAAAGATGAAACTCAATAGAATGAGAACTGTGAATTGCGACCAGAAAAACAATTTATTTGCTAGCATATTTTGAATTGTTAACTCCAAATAAACCTACTGCTTGGTAAGAGCGGAGATGTATAATGAATGAACATTGTAAGTGGAATGTTTCATAGAATGATGTAATTGTAATAAATTGTAACTAAATCCGCCTCAATACTTTACTTAGAGCTATGACCTTTTTTTTTAATAAAAGTTTTTTTGGATTCTAGATTTATCCAGCGTGAACACCTATACTAATTGATTGTTAAATTAAATAAAATGTAGTTAACCCATAAGAGCTAATGTGATGTCCGAAAATAAAAAAATTTTGATGGTTGATGATGACTTGCGCATGCGTGAGTTATTACAGCGCTATTTAACAGAACAAGGATTTGAGATTAAAACAGTATCAAATTCCAAAGAAATGGATACTGCATTAGAAAGTGAATCATTCGATTTACTTGTTCTGGATTTAATGATGCCGGGCGAAGATGGTTTGGCTGTTTGCAGAAGATTGAGATCACAAAATGTGATTACACCAATTATCATGCTTACCGCACGTGGCGATGAAGTGGATAGAATTATTGGCCTAGAAATGGGTGCTGATGATTATCTACCCAAGCCTTTTAATCCACGTGAGCTATTGGCACGTATAAATGCTGTGCTGCGTCGCCATGAACATAGCCCTCAGTCAAATCTGAATTCAAAAGAAACTTTTACATTTGGTGAGTTCACCTTTGATGCTGCAAATCGCAGCTTAACAAAGGATGGAGAGAACATCACGATTACCAGTGGTGAGTTTGCATTACTGAAAGTTTTTACTGAACACCCAAGGCAACCACTCTCCAGGGATCGCTTAATGCAGCTTGCACGCGGTCGAGAACTGGATGTCTTTGATAGAAGCATTGATGTCCAAGTATCACGTTTAAGACGACTTATTGAGCCAAACCCAGCGCAACCCAAGTTTTTGAAAACCATGTGGGGGTTTGGTTATGTGTTTATTCCAGATGGCGAAGCGGCAACCTAAGGCTTGCTATTATTTCTGACACGATAGAAATAATTACTTAGTTTGAGATTATTACCTCGTACAATTTTAGCTAGGCTGATGCTGCTAATTGCTACCCTTCTGGCAATTAGCATCTATGGCTCCTTAAAAATATTTGACTACTTTGATCGTGAACCGCGCGCTGAGATGGCGGCTTTACAAGCGGTAACGATAGTAAACTATACCCGCGCATCATTAATTGCATCTCACGAAAACAGAAGAAATGCTTTGTTATCTGAGCTTTCTGGACGCGAAGGTGTAAGGGTTTATGCCGCAGATTTCATGGAGCAAATTGAACCGCTACCACAAGACCCTTTTGTTCAACTCATCGCAAAAAAAATCCGTGAACGGCTGGGGGAAGAAACCATTATAACGGTCAACCATTATGGTATTTCTGGCTTGTGGATAAGCTTTAATGTAGAGCTGGATGATTTTTGGGTAGTGATTCCAAAAATTCAAGTTGATCGTCCATTTCCACTACACTGGT
>CAXIDO010000324.1:0-3450 GCA_964022745.1 uncultured Methyloligella sp.
GCTTGCGTCATCATATGTCTTCTTAACATCTGCATCACTTACTGATTCAAATACTTTTTTATCAAAATAAGTATCTCTTAGGGCGCGACGGTGATAATAGTCTTTTCTGGCCTTAAACCCTTCTGATTCAGCAATTTTTTCAGCATCTGCTGCTTTTGCTAGCAGCTGAGTTTCGATTAAGTATTCAATTAGAACCTTACGTCTCGCATTTTTAGGAACATTTACGAGTTGATTGAACATTTCTGTTTCAGCGCGAGCCATATCCAATTCAGTGATGGTGACATCATCAATTTTTGCAACGGCTTTGTCTGATTTTGCAGGTTCAGCTGAAAGTTGCACACTACCAAATGATAGAACCAGAATAGCTGCTAATGTGCTTTTTGCTATATGTTTCACTATATTTCTTCCTCAGAGTTATGTCTCAGCTGTTCTATGCAGCTCAACTTATTCATTCTTATATTTATGTTCTTAAAAACACTTTGTGTCTTCATTAGGTTAAATCAAGCTCTTACGCAAGCTTTTGGGCTTGTTTTGATCACTCAATTGTGACGCTAATTTGAAATCTGTCCAGTTTGAGCCAATGTTAACCATAGACGCGTTGACAATCGGCACATGACTTTCTATCTGTCATATTATCGTGTGTTATTTGACACTTTATCTAACATTTGCATGTGATATTTGAACAGTTCCTTTTTTGGTGTTAAGCATTCGCTTTGGATTGCTTTAGACCTTTTAAAGGCCACACTATTTAACTCTATAACGCTACTGGACTTTAGTTTAGTCCAATTAACTTTATTTTGGTTTCTTCATTTTTTTTGAATGCCATTTTACATAAATTTGTTTGTCAGCCCTTTTGTCAGCCTTCATAGAGGATAAAGGGTAATCATTTAATAAGTCAGGTTAGGCCCAGAGACATGGTATCGTTTTCAGCACTTGGTGCGAAATTTTTTGGAACATCAAATGAACGGCAAATTAAAGCCTTTTCCGGTCGTGTAGAGGCAATTAATGCCTTAGAACCTGAGATGATTAAGCTTACAGATGATGAGCTTAAGGCGCGTACCGAAGTGTTTCGCCAAGAGGTCCTGGACGGAAAAACACTTGATGATTTACTTGTTCCCGCATTTGCGACAGTTCGTGAAGCCGCTAAGCGGGCTCTTGGGCAGCGCCATTATGATGTTCAGCTTATAGGTGGCATGGTTTTGCATGAAGGGCGTATTTCTGAAATGCGGACTGGTGAGGGTAAAACTCTTGTGGCCACGTTGGCTGGTTACCTGAACGCACTATCTGGACGCGGTGTTCACGTTGTAACAGTGAACGATTATTTGGCTCAACGTGATGCTGAATGGATGGGGCAAGTTTATCGTTTTCTCGGCATGACCGTTGGCACAATCACAAATGAAATGGAAGACGATGAGCGACGTGAGCAATATGCTTGTGATGTAACTTACGGCACGAATAACGAATTTGGTTTTGATTACCTGCGCGATAATATGAAATATGACCTTGGAGAAATGGTTCAACGTGGTCATTACTTCTCTATTGTTGACGAAGTCGACTCTATTCTGATTGACGAAGCACGTACCCCGTTGATTATTTCAGGCCCGGTTGAAGATAAGACTGACCTTTACACTGCTATTGATAAGATTGTCCCTCAACTTTCACCTGAAGATTATGAAATTGACGAAAAAGCCAAATCAGTTGCTCTAACTGATCAGGGTAACGAAACGGCAGAACAATTGTGGAAAGATGCGGGTCAGCTTACTGAGGGCGGCCTTTATGATGTTGAGAATGTAACGCTTGTTCATCACCTTAATAATTCTCTTCGCGCGCATCATATGTTCCTTAAAGACAAGGACTATATTGTTAAGAATAATGCTGTGATCATCATTGATGAATTTACAGGACGGATGATGGATGGACGCCGTTATTCAGATGGTCTGCATCAATCGCTTGAAGCTAAAGAAGGTGTTGAAATCCAACCCGAAAACCAGACACTTGCGTCTATTACGTTCCAGAATTACTTCCGCCTTTATGACAAACTTTGCGGTATGACCGGTACGGCTGCGACGGAAGTTGAAGAATTTATGGATATTTACGGCCTTGATGTTCTTGATATTCCTACAAATAAACCTGTTGCTCGTCTTGATGAAGATGATGAAGTCTACCGGACTGCAAAAGAAAAATACCAAGCGATTATCGAACTTATTAAAGATTGCCAAACTCGCAAACAGCCGGTTCTCGTTGGTACGACTTCCATTGAAAAATCTGAACTGCTTGCCGGCCTTTTGAAAGAGCAAAAAGTTAAGCACGCAGTTCTTAATGCGCGCCACCATGAACAAGAAGCGTCTATTATTGCTGATGCAGGCTGCCCGGGAGCCGTTACCATTGCAACCAATATGGCCGGCCGTGGTACTGATATTCAGCTTGGCGGCAACCTTGAGATGCGTATCGAAAATGAAGTAGGTGATATGCCTGAAGGTGTTAAGCGTGATGCCAAAATTGCCGATATCACAGCTGATGTTGAAGCCAAGAAAAAACAAGCACTTGAAGCGGGCGGTCTTTATGTTGTTGGTACAGAACGCCATGAAAGCCGGCGGATTGATAATCAGCTACGTGGTCGTTCCGGCCGTCAAGGTGACCCAGGGTCTTCTAAGTTCTTCCTCTCACTCGATGATGATTTGATGCGGATTTTTGGCTCTGACCGCATGGATGGTGTGCTCTCAAAGCTTGGTCTTGAAGAAGGGGAAGCGATTATTCACCCCTGGATCAACAAAGCTCTTGAGAAAGCACAGAAGAAGGTTGAAGCCCACAACTACGACATTCGGAAGAACCTCTTAAAATTCGATAATGTTATGAACGAGCAGAGAAAGGTTATCTTTGATCAGCGTATTGAATTGATGCGTGATGAAGAAGTATCTGAAACTGTGGTTGATTTGCGCTTGCAACTAATTGATGAAATTGTTCCTAAATTTATTCCGAACAATGCATACGCGGAACAATGGGATGTTGATGGCTTAACTGAAGAAGTTGAACGTATTTTCAACTTACAGCTTCCTATTAAAGATTGGGCCGATGAAGAAGGAATTGCTGACGAAGAAATTATTGCTCGTCTAACTGAAGAAACGAAAAAATCTGCGGCTAAAAAGGCTGTGGAAATTGGCCCAGACCTTATGCGCCAGGTTGAAAAATCCGTTCTATTACAATCACTTGACCATCTATGGCGCGAGCATTTGATAACACTTGAGCACCTTAGACAAGTTGTTGGCCTGCGTGGCTATGGTCAACGTGACCCTCTTAATGAATATCAAACTGAGAGTTTTACTCTTTTTGAAGCCATGCTTGGTCAATTGCGAGAAGCTGTAACCGGCCAATTGTCACATGTTGAGCTTTCTGGAGGCGACCTTCCTTCGCTTGATGATGCTGAAATGCCAGAGATGGAAGCCCATCAGA
>CAXIDO010000325.1:0-3450 GCA_964022745.1 uncultured Methyloligella sp.
GTCAGTATTTGATTTCAAAATAGTTTTCATCAATTTGGTAGGTGTCATCTCATTATCAGAAACACCGAGCATTTCTTTAATTTCAGAACTAAGCTTAATCGATTTAGCAGAGCGAGAAAAAATGCCGCCACCCTTCGAGATTAATTTCTTATTATAGTCCTGCCAACTAGACCGCCCCGCATCAAACAAACGCTTCCGCTCTTTCCAGGAGCTCTTCGGGTCAGGATTTGGATCAATGAAAATGTCGCGGTGATCAAAAGCTGCAAGGAGCTTCGTCGCTTTTGATAATAACATACCATTACCAAAAACATCACCAGACATGTCGCCAACACCAATTGCCGTAAAAGGCTGGCGTTGTATGTTGATATTCATTTCTCTGAAATGGCGCTTAACAGCTTCCCAACCACCTCGAGCTGTAATGCCCATAACTTTATGGTCATAACCTTGAGAGCCACCAGAGGCAAAAGCATCGCCTAGCCAAAAACCACGAGAGCAAGAAATCTCATTCGCAATATCAGAAAACGTCGCCGTTCCCTTATCAGCTGCCACAACCAAATAAGGATCATCATCATCATGTCGAACTGTATTCTCTGGGGCAACAATCTTCTTACCAACCATATTATCAGTAATAGAAAGCATACCATTGATAAACCGCTTATAGGCAGCAATACCATGAGCCATAAACTCTTCCCGGCTCGGGTTAGACGGCATGTCTTTAGGAACAAAACCACCTTTAGACCCTGTCGGCACAATCACAGTGTTTTTCACCAACTGCGCTTTCACCAAACCAAGCACTTCTGTGCGGAAATCCTGATGTCTGTCTGACCAACGAAGACCACCACGTGCAATTTTACCAAACCGCAAATGCACGCCCTCAACCTTTGGAGAATAAACAAAAATCTCGCGATAAGGTTTTGGCTCAGGCACACCATCGATTGTCTGACTATCAAATTTAAAAACAAGTTCTTCTGGTGCAAGACCATTTTCATCACGCTGAAAATAGTTGGTACGAAGCGCCACCATAATTAAATTTCTGAAATGGCGTAAAATCTGGTCTTCATCAAGACTTGGAATATCACTTAAAACCTGATCTATTTTTTTGTTTATTCTTTTTATTTTAGCTGAAGCACCCTTTTGCTTAGATGGATCAAACCTGAGGTTAAATAACTCAACCATATCTTTTGTAACAGATTTATAATGAACCAGAGTTTGAACCAAATAATCCTGATCATAAGGCACATTAATCTGCCGCAAGTAACTACCAAGACCGCGCAATAATGCAGCTTCGCGCCAATGGATACCAAGCAATGAAATCATTTGGTTATAACCGTCGTTCGCCGCATCACCGCGCCAAACTGACATAAACCCTTTCACAAGTTTTTCTTCAAGCTTGGAAAGGTCAATAGCTTCACCATTGCGCACTTTGAGTTTCATCATATGCTGACAAACAGAGGGCTGACCCGCACCTTTATCAGGTGTGATCACATAACTGCGTTCATCAATCACCGAAAAGCCCAAATTCTCAAAAATAGGAACACGTTTTGAAAGCGGAATTGAAGCAGATAAATTATATAGTGTGACTTCAACACAATCTTTTTCTGTACCTTCAGAACTATAAAACGAAACAGCCGTTGGACGGTTCTCATCCATCTCTTCAATGATGTGAATATCACTCATCAAACGATCTGTTTTGTAAACTTCCTGGTATCCAACCGGAAAAGCCTGCCCATATTGCTCAAGTAGCAATTCAGTTTCAGATACATCATGCACCTTTGAAATTTCATCATGCATCCGGTCTTCCCAGCGCCGTGAAATTTCTTGAATATCTTTTTCTAAGGACTTTGAAACACGCTTTGGTGTTTTGCCCTCATCTCGCCCAATAATATAGTGAATGCGTACATAAGGCCCTTCAGCAAAATAAGGATAATAAGCACTCACCCGGCCTTTAAAACTCTTGGCCAGATAATCACCAACATATTTGCGAATATCGGTAGAAAATTGATCCTTTGGTAAAAATACCATCAATGAAACAAACCGATCAAACTCATCAACACGCTTTAAAACTTTTACGCGTGGCGAATGGTCAAGAGTTTCAATTTCTGTGGCATATATACTCAGCATTTCTTTAGATATTTGAAACAACTCATCACGAGGAAATGTTTCAACAATATTCGTCAAAGCCTTGCCACTATGACTATCACGCGGTGAACCTGAGTGATCCAAAACATGATCTAATTTTTGGCGTAGCAATGGTATTGAAGCCACCTTGCTCGCATAAGCGGTTGAGGTAAACAAACCAACAATGCGAAGCTCACCGCTAATATTGCCTTTTTCATCAAAAAGCTTAACGCCGATATAATCCATATAAGTACGGCGATGAACATCAGATTTAATATTTGCTTTCGTGATAATAATCGGAGAGGGGGAGAAAAAGAATTTGCGCACTTCGGGCGTCATCGTGCAAAGCGTTTTACCTTTCCGTAAAACTTCAACCTTGTCATCACGCAAAAGACCAAGGCCAGAATCTTCAACTGCAGTAAGTTGACTAGTTTTCCCCTTACCTTTCAGTTTATATTCCCGCATTCCAAGAAACGTAAAATTATTATCATTCGCCCAGCGTAAAAACTGTATAGATTCTGATAGTTGGGATACCGGAACTTTAGTTTGGTTTGTAGAAAGACCTGTCGCAACTGTCGTTAATTTCGTGCGCATCAAAAGCCAATCATTCACAACCAGTTGAACCCGTTTAACTAAGGTTTTCAAAGCTGTTTCCAGCTCTTCCATAGCTTTTTCACTTAAAGGATCAATATGTAAAGATACGAAACTTTCAGAGTAAATCTGACCTGTTTTTTTATTCAGGCCATCGAGTTTGGTATTATCCAAAACTTCTTTTAAATTCCCTTTTGCATCGCGCCGTACTGACAAATTCGGATGAAGTACAAGGTGAATTTTCATGTTTCTCGATTGTAATTCACCAAGAACAGAATCAAGTAAAAAAGGAATGTCATCATTCGCAATATCGATGACAGTAAAGTCACCATATTCAAATTGGTAATGGTCAGAGACCTCAGGGGAATAAACTTTAAGTTTACATTCACCAGGTTTGCGCTTTTGCATAAGCTCAAATGATTGAGACACGAGCGTCGAAAACATCTCACCGTGAAATTGATTAAAATCTGTCCATTTAATTGAACTCAGAAGTTTTTTTGTAAATTCATCCAAGGAAGGTATCATCCTTTGCGAAACAGAAATATACGAAGTGATAGATTGTATCGAAGAATAATGATCTTGTTTTGTTTGTAATGACATAGCCCAGTGCTCACTTAAAAAAAGTTCCAACACACCCGGCAAAAAATCATTATGTAAGCGACATACGCGAAAACAAACACCCACCCCAATTTTTAAAGGGCATGCAATTTCCCATGAAATATAAGCGCTCGCAAAAAGACC
>CAXIDO010000326.1:0-3448 GCA_964022745.1 uncultured Methyloligella sp.
TTGATTACGTAAGCAACTACTGAGGCCAAGGCTTCTCTGTCAACTGATTCTTTTGTTAATACAATTCCACCTTTAGATACACCTCTACCTCTGTATGGAAGAATTAACATTCTCCACCCAGTAGGGCTAGGCATTCTTTCTATTAAGGTTTTGTCAACCAAGGTTGGATCTAAAACTCGATCTTCTGCGCTGACAAAAGCTTTGTCAACTTCAGACTTTGTTTCTTCTGTTTTTTCGTTTTCTAATTCAGCTGCAATATGGTCAGGTACCAATACTTTGTTCTTCGTCATTTTCTTCTATCCTCTCTAGCAATTCCCTAAGTTCTTGTTCTACGTCGACGAGGGAATTGTAACGCCCGCGTAGATATTGATAGTCGTCGAAAGATTTAACACCATTGAGCAGTTGGCTCTGGGTGTCCTCTTTCTTCTCCTTTAGCCTTTTTTTTAATTGGTCAGCTACCCAAATTGTTGACATTAATAAATGCCAGAAAACTTACCGCCGAACTCAGCAGCACCCATACCTCTAGCTTTGCCTTTGCCCATTCCTGGCTTTGGCGAAGCGTCCGCAGAAAAAGTGCCTTCGTTATTTTTAGAAGGGACAGTTCCTTTGTTGCTGTATGAGAGTTTGTTTTTGTCTACTTTTATATTTTTAGCCATTTGTTTACCTAAATTGATCGAACTCTTTTAGACCGATATCAATCAATTTTAATTCTTTTTGTTGGTCAAGTCTATCTTGAGTCGTTTCGTCCTTCATTCTAGCAATATCTCGCTGAGCGTCAATCCTTTCTCGATCTATTTGATCTTGTCTAGCTTTTTCATCTGCTCGCATTTGTTCTTTAATAGCAAATTGTTCTTTGTCTTGTTGCAACTCTTGACCTTTAAGAGCTAGCTCTTGTTTTCTAATTGCAACCAACGGATCTTCTTGCGGAGGTGTTGCAACTTGTTGAGCAAACTGAGCCATTAAATCTGTCATTATTGGCGAGCTGAACTGAGCCAGTATTTCATTGGCTTGTTGATTGAGCGCCGCCGCGTCAACAGGTGTGGATTGTTGGGCTTGTTGCTGCAATTGTTGATATTGCTGCATGGCCTCGGGCGGCATCTGCTGTTGCGCAATCATATCAGCCTTCATTTGTAGATGCTGCATGATATGCGAATGTATGTTTGCTTGAACCTGCGCGTTCATTTGAACAGGTTGCATGTTTAACAAGTTAACGTGAGATGCAATATGAGCATCATGGTTTTGCTGAATAAATGCTTGCGCTGTTCCACCCATTAATAAGGTGCTGTTTTCCATTCCAGACTCAATCGGTTTAGGTTGGGTGTCTGGGGGTGGAATTAATAACGCATCAATATTGTCAGTTCCTAACGCAGCATACATTCTGCGATAAGCTTCATACATGCCATTTGGACCATGAATCTGCGGATTCGATTGAACCAATTGCATCATTTCTTGAGCCATTATAATTCTTTGGCTGGTAGAAAATATGTCTGGATTAGAGACAGGAAATACATCTACCCTATCATCAAAGTCAGCTTGCTTGATTTCCATCTGTCCGCCTGCTACAGCGTATGGATAAGACTCGGGCAAGCTTTTAGCAAAAATATTTGCTAATAAATTAAACTCTTTCTTTTGACCTGCATGCAATCGCTTATGAATAGCCGATAAAACCTTGGTTGATTTTTCTAACAAAGCAACCGTAGTTCCTACAGGTGCTTGCGAGTTACCTTCGCCTATATTAATTTCTGCAATAGAGGCAAATCTTTGGCCGCTTTGAACCAATAGACCTAACAAGGATAGCAAAGTTTGGCTTGGTTCTTTAAATGGCAAAGGTTGAATCGCATCTCGCAAAGATCCTGCGGGTGCATCCACATCTCTAAACTCACCTGGTTGAATTGGAGAATCTTCATCTCTAATTCTAATACCCCTGGTTTTAAAACCAGCTGGCAAATTAGCCAAAGTCCCAGCATCAATTAATTGTCTAACAATTGACGTTGAGGCTTTGGATAAACCACCAATCATATGAGTTAAACCAAATCCGTAAAAACCTAAACCAGGCAAAAATTTAAAGTGAACAAAATATTCAATTTTGTCTTTCATCGGGTCGTCTTCTTCAAAGTTTCTACGAATCGCTAAAATGTTTTCGCTGTTGCTGTCAATCGTTACGATATAAGGCAACTTAACTTCTGTATATTCACCCTCTGCATTTACATCTTCAAACCCTTCTAGGTCTAAATTACAATGAACTTCGTAAAGATTAGAAACTTCACCAGTATCGTAAGAGGGTTCCATTCCTTCTAATCTTTCTATTTCTTCTTTAACACCCGAAGCATCAGAAGAACTGTTGCCATCAGCAACTCTAACATCTCTATAAAAACCAATAGCTTGACGTTTTTTAACTTCATTTTCTGGCATCTTGATTACGTGAGTAATTCTTGGGCAAGATTCTAAATCGGTTGTATAGTAAGGAACAATTAAATCTTCGGGCGCAACAAATTTTGAAACAGCTCTTTGTAAGTTTTCATCGTAATAAACTTTTTTAAAAGCAGAACCTGCTAACGGAAGATAGAATAACATTTGGTCTAAATCTTCATCGTACTCTTCCATTACGTGAATGATTTGATAATTCATAAACTCTTTAACGCGTTGAGCTTGTTCTTCTGAAGCTGCGCTGTATTCGCCAACGACTTGAGTTTTAACTGGGCCTTGAGCTGGTAATAATTCTTTGTAAGCTTGCGCTTGGAATTGAGTCACACTTTCGCCAAGCAACGGATGAATAACACCACTCGCACCCTCGAAAGGTTCAGACCTAGCATCATCAAACTTCATACCTAAATATTTCAAACCATCGGTATAAGTTTTTTCCCAATCTTTTCTAGCCGCTTTATCATTTTCTATTGCAGCTGTTAGTTCGATATAAATTTTACTAAGCTCAGACTGAGAAACAACTTCTGCTAAGTTTTCGCTAAAACCAACGTCGCTTATTTCTTCTTCCATCTCGCCCAAAATAACTGAGCCATCGTCTTGATACTGAACCCCTTCTTCGTCCAAACCTTCTAAGATTTCAATAATTTCATTATCAATATCTTCGGTTGACCGTTCAGTTGTCATATCTTGCATGTCTTCTACTTCTTGAGCAGGATCGGGTGTTTGTCTTTCTATTGCCATCAGTAATAAACTCTCTGTCTAGGTTCGCGTTCTTCGTCCTCGTAATCACTATCTAAGTTTACAAAACCGCCTTCGCGGAATCGCATCAACGCTTGAGTCATAGTATCACATAAATCATCGTGAGCTCCAAACGGAAATGATGCACATTCTTCAATCATATCTTCGGCAAATGCCATGTTCGGAGCATACACCATACCAGATTCAAAGATGGGAGCAACCGAGTGCATTCTGGTTGTTTTATCATGGCCCCTAGTCGGCGAATAATTTACCACAGGTATGCCCA
>CAXIDO010000327.1:0-3445 GCA_964022745.1 uncultured Methyloligella sp.
ATCATCAACTGACCTGTTCGGCTTATCTAGATAAACAATTAAAGAAGATTTAGCCCGCACAATTTCATGCCACTCATCCTTGAGGTTGGTGATGAAATTTGAACGTTGTTGAAAAATATTCGCTAAATAGGCCGCGCCGATCGTAAAGATCAACAAGGACATATCAATAATGAATTTATAGACGCTTTCAAGCCACTTTAGCGGACAACCAAATTCGGTAGAAAATTTTGCAGCACCGGCAATGAGAATAAGCAGCATCATAACACTTACAAATTTGCGAATTTGTCTCTTTAAAGTACGCCGTGTCATAACTACAAAATCTCCTAACGAATAATTTGTTTTAAATCATCTTCTAAAAAGCTGATTATTTTAATTTTCTGCGCCCAAGTGTCTTTAAGCGAAGTGCATTAAGTTGAATAAAGCCTTCAGCATCTTTGTGGTCATAAGCTGCCGAGCCTTCTTCAAAGGTCACAAGGTCCTCGCTATAGAGCGAGTAAGGCGAAGTCCGGCCAATCACATCAGCACGTCCTTTATAAAGTTTAATTGATACAGAGCCAGTAACATACTCTTGTGACGTATCGATTAAAGCTTGCAGCATTTCACGTTCAGGTGAGAACCAGAAGCCATTATAGATAAGCTCTGCATAGCGAGGCATAATGTCGTCTTTAAGGTGAGCTGCACCACTATCAAGTGTAATGCTCTCAATACCACGGTGAGCAGAAAGAAGTATAGTTCCACCAGGAGTTTCATAAATTCCGCGGCTCTTCATGCCGACAAATCGGTTCTCAACCAAATCAAGTCGGCCAATGCCATGCACACGGCCATATTCATTTAGCTTGGTAAGTAATTCAGCAGGTGAGAGTTTTTCACCATTGATAGAAACTGCATCACCTTTTTCAAATCCGATTTCAATAACTTCAGGCTTATCTGGTGCCTCTTCAGGAGATTGCGTGCGCTGATAAACATATTCAGGAGCTTCTATTGCAGGGTCTTCAAGCACTTTGCCTTCCGAGGATGTGTGCAAAAGGTTCGCGTCACAGGAATAGGGCGCTTCACCGCGTTTATCTTTAGGGATTGGAATTTGATTCTTTTCAGCAAAATCAATCAATGTTGTGCGAGAGGTTAAATCCCATTCACGCCATGGTGCAATGACATGAATGTCAGGGTTGAGTGCATAATAGCTAAGCTCAAAACGGATTTGGTCATTGCCTTTGCCAGTCGCGCCATGACAAACAGCGTCAGCTCCGGTATCTCGAGCAATCTCAATTTGCCGCTTCGAAATAAGCGGGCGAGCAATCGAGGTTCCAAGTAGGTAAATCCCTTCATAAAGAGCGTTTGCTCTAAACATAGGAAACACATAATCGCGAACAAATTCTTCGCGCAAATCCTCAATATAGATTTCTTTAATGCCAAGCAACTCAGCTTTCGCACGAGCCGGCTCAAGCTCTTCACCCTGACCAAGATCAGCTGTAAAAGTTACCACTTCGCAGTCATATTCAGTTTGTAACCACTTCAAGATAATAGAAGTATCCAAACCGCCAGAATAAGCCAGAACGACTTTATTGATTTTATTTTTATCGACCATGAAAGAAACCTATTGAAGTTAAAAGGTGAAACTCTGTCTAAAAACTCATGAAATGATCGTGAAACAAGACAAGATAATTAATAGACAAAGCTAATATGAAAATCTTACTAGCAAAGAGTTTAAGCGCGGGCAATGACATAATGCAAAGATCTGATATGTGATTTGTTAAATGAAGGCTAAAGCCTATCGCATTTAGATAGATTTATATCTTTCTTGCCTAACGAAGAAGGAGTAACGCCTCTTCGGCGTTAGGACATGGCAGCAGTGCCGCCCGGTGCAAGCGCCGTCCCTTGGAGGGTTCTTCGCTTTTTTAGCGAAAAATAGTCCGTGAGAGAAAAAAACGCGTTTCTTTGAATTCATAAAATGAAGGAACGCCTTAGTCCTAAGCTCTGCGCCCGGCAATGAGCCAATAAAGTAGCCCAGCTCCGAAACCGGAAGTAGCAAAAATAGCTAAAAAATGTTGGGAGGGCATATCAGTAACTTCTGGGCTCATCACAACATATAAAAGAGGGATAGAGAGCGCCCCAAGACCGCCTGCGATGATATAGAACAATATCGAGCGAATATGGCCAATCTCTCCGATGGCAGCCACGAGCAGTGCTGGCAATATGGTCAGAGCAGGGTAGAGTGAAAAAACAAAACTAATCGCTCCAAGAAATGTCAAAATCGTCGTCTCTAAATCTGAAGCTTGTGCTTCTGAGCCATAACGTCCGGCTAAATTTTCAGAAAATAAAGTACTTCCAAGGTAAGTGAGAATAAGAAATCCAAAGAGAACAGAGAGAAAAAGTCCAAAGCCAACCACAATTATACGGCCTAATATTTTGAAAATCATCTAAATCAATCTTTCAACTATATGTGTTCAAGGCACAATGAGGACTTATTCAGCGTCAACCGGTGAGTTAATTGGCGCTTCAGCTTCAGCAACAACCTTAGATAAAGTCTCTGAGGGCTCATAGCCTGCAATTTTATTAAGGTCACTATCACTAGCCCGTAACTTCTCACTCAATGATTTCAGCTGTCCACACGCGGCCATAATATCCCTCCCACGAGGCGTGCGAACAGGGCTCGCATAACCAGCCTTATTCACAATTTCAGCAAAAGCTTCAATTTGCTCCCAATCAGAACATTCATAGGGGCTGCCAGGCCAGGGATTAAAAGGAATGAGATTAATCTTCGCAGGAATTCCGGCAAGCAAGTGAACAAGCTCCTTGGCATCTGCAAGACTATCATTCACCCCTTTAAGCATCACATATTCAAAGGTAATGCGCCGTGCATTGGATGCACCTGGGTAATTCCGGCACGCATCAAGCAATTCAGCAATTTTGTATTTCTTATTGATAGGAACCAATATATCGCGCAAATCATCACGCACGGCATGAAGAGAGATAGCCAACATCACATTTATCTCGTCGCCGCATTTTTTAATTTCAGGCACAAGACCAGAAGTTGACAGTGTAATTTTCCGCCGTGAAAAACTAAGACCATCATCATCCATGGCAAGCTTCATCGCTGCTTTCACATTCTCAAAATTATAGAGCGGTTCCCCCATCCCCATGAGTACAATGTTTGTAATCTTCCGGTCTGCGTCGGGTAATCCAGTTTTATCATCAGCTTCAGCCTCAGGCCAATCTCCGATGCGATCTTTGGCAAGCATGATTTGCGCAATGATTTCACCTGCTGTCAGGTTGCGAACCAGGCGCTGGGTCCCAGTGTGACAAAAACTACAATTGAGAGTGCAACCAATCTGGCTAGAAATACAAAGCGTCCCCCGGTCACTTTCAGGAATGTAAACACATTCAACTTCAGGCGCTTTTTCACGTGGATTAAGTGGCTTTAAAGCCATCAACCATTTGCGCGTTC
>CAXIDO010000328.1:0-3441 GCA_964022745.1 uncultured Methyloligella sp.
CTAACCAGAGTGGATAGATGATGACGATATGATCACTTTCTATTAGTGCTTCTTGAATTTCTATTAGGTTTTCTGGTGTTCCTTCTTTTCCTTTTTCCCAATCCTCTTTTGACATTAATAGGGGAAACTCAATTGAGGCTATATTGTAGAGTTTTATTGAATGGTCTGCTATCTCGGCTCCGCTTATATAGGATGAGATTAATTCATGACATAAATGATTTTCTTGAGTATCTGGATGTCCCTGAATAATTAGGATGTTTGACATAACAATTTCCACATCGTTTTTTACATTCGCAATTATTGAGGTTAGATCGCTTTTTCTCCTTACATATTGATTATTATCAAGCTGTTGAATTCAAGTTGATTTGTTTTTTCGGACCATGAAACGGCTTTGATAACGTCTTGCTTAATTAATGAAAGACAAAATGAAATTTATTCATCTAACGCAAAGACATAAACCTTGTCGCCTGTTGGGAAGCCCCAAATTTTACTCCCGCCCGCTGCAACAGAAATGTATTGTTTGCCATCTATTGCAAACGTAACGGGCGGTGCGTTTACGCCTGGGCCGCAATTAAATGTCCATAATCGCTTTCCGTTCTCTGCATCAAAAGCACTGAAGTTGCCATTTCCTTCGCCTGTAAAAACAAGACCAGATTTTGTTGCAAGCACGCCGCCGACCAATGGCTGCTCTGTTTTGACCTGCCAGGCAAGTTGACCTTTGTTTTTCAAATCAACTGCTGACAGGGTACCAAAACGAGGTTCTTCTGTTGGTGCGAAAACATAGTAGGGGATTGCGGGTTTGTCTTTAGTGGCCGGGATATTTTTACGTTCATAAAAGAAGGGCATGTGCATGGACGCTACAAAGGCCAAGCCTTTTTGTTCATCTACAGATACTGGAGACCAGCTGGTGCCGCCACCAGGGCCTGGTGTAATACGGATGCCTTTTTCCGTTGGGCGCTTAAAGAGGTTTTCTTGAGGGATCAATGGAGGTGATTTGAATAATAACTTTCCGTCTTTTCTGTCATGCACAAAATACCAGCCTAATTTACTGGCCTGACCAACGGCTGGAATTGTCTTACCGTCAATTTTGACATTAAAGAGGCTTGGTGGACTTGCTACATCATACCCCCATATGTCATGGGGCACTTGCTGATAGTGCCAAACGATCTTGCCAGTATCGGCTTTTACCGCGACGAGTGACATGGTGTATAGATTGTCTCCTGGTCTGGTTTCACCAGCTGCTTGTGGAGATGGATTGCCAATGCCGAAAAATAATAAGCCTCGCTCCAAATCTACAGCTGGGGCATGCCAAATAGAACCGCCTCCATATTTCCAGGCATTTTTATATTTAGACGCCGCTATTTTTTCGGCAACGATATCTCTTGGTAGATCAAGTCCATAGGCGGTTTTTTTTGCATAGTCTCCCTCCCAGTTTTGTTTGGTGCTATTGAATAGCCAGAGACGTTTGCCAGTTTTTGCGTCAAAGGCTGCCATAAAACCGGATCGGCCATATTTGCCGGCAAACCCATAAACGGTGCCAATGGGTGCGCCTTCACGTTCGCTCTCCAAATGAAGCCCAAACCCGACGCCTGTTATGCCAACAAATACTTTACCATCATAAACAAGAGGGGCCATATTGGCGCCCACTCCGGTTGATCCTGTTACTTTGGTTTTTGGCCGTAGTTTATCGTTTTTCAACTGAGCTTTGTTTTCTGTCAATTCATCGCCGTGAACTGCCAAAGGAACATCCCAAACAACTTCACCTGTTTTCTGATCAAGCGCGATGAGGCGGGCATCTAAGGCTGCAATAAAAATCAGACCATAGCCAATGGCAACACCTCGGTTAGCCGGGCCGCAACATAGGCGCTTTTCTTTACGGATATGTTTATAGCGCCAGATTTCTTTACCTGTACCAGCCTCAAGGGCGACAACATGGGCAAAGGGAGTTGAAATATACATTACACCGTCAGCAATGATAGGGCTTGTTTGAAAGGTTGCCTTTATGCCGGTTTCATAAATCCATTTTGGTTTTAGGTTTTTAATGTTGGATTTGTTAATTGCAGTGAGAGGGGAAAAACGCTGATTGCTATAGTCTCGCCCATAGGTGAGCCAATTGTTTTGATCTGCCTTTGCTGCTTGTAAGCGGTTATCATCAATATTGCTAGCGTTTAAATTGCCGGCGGTTAATGGTGCCGCTAGTGTTGCCAAAAGTATAATTTGCAGCAGAATTTTTCTAGATTTGAGAGAGTATTTTCTAATAAAGGTTTTTGCTGGCATGCTCACTCTCCTTTACCCTCTAAGGGTATTATTTATGTGGCACCTTTTGAGCGCAAATATATAATATCGATCATATAAATATAAATCAAAAGCACTTTAGTTTATGAGCCCAGATCTTGAAATTGATGGATGGAGTTTTTTAATCAAGTTAAAATGAATTGGTTTCTTCGGGCTGTTTTTGTATTTCATGTATGTATAAATTTTTTATTTTCTTTCTTTAAGGATAAGATCCCTGACTTTTTCTAAAACTAAATCGATAGGTTTACTTGTTATTGCCGAACTGTTCGCGATGAGTTTGTGGTTCTTATCAAGTGCTGTTTTGCCGGATATGATGAAGGAGGTTGAGCTTAGTTCTTTCATTCAGGCATTGTTATCTAGTTCAGTAAATATTGGTTTTGTAATTGGTGCTCTTTTGATCGCCGTTTTTGGGATCGCGGATCGTTTTGATGCTCGAAAGATTTTTGCACTTTCTGCCATTCTGGCAGCCTTCTTCAATTATTCATTATTATTTCTGGAACTTGGTAGTGCTGTATCGATTTTTGCTCGAGGTTTGACGGGGGTTTGTCTTGCGGGTGTTTATCCGGTGGGGATGAAAATAGCCGTTGGCTGGGGGCAAAAGGATCGAGGGTTTTTGGTTGGATTGATGGTGGGGGCTTTAACAGTTGGGTCTGCGTTTCCTCATTTTGCAGCCTATGTTGGTGGTATGGATTGGAGGTTTGCGGTTGAGCTTGTTTCTCTCCTTTCGCTTATTGCTGGTGTGCTTGTTCTATTTTGCCAGCTAGGCCCACATGATAGCAGAGCCACAAAATTTCAATTCTCGGATATCTTTTTATGTTGGTCGAATAAATATATTCGTTATCCAATTCTAGGTTATTTGGGCCATATGTGGGAGCTCTATGCGATGTGGGCGTGGCTTTCAACTTTCGCTGCACTTTCGTTTCAGGTTTCTTTGATGGAGACTGATGCCATTCGCGTTTCTAGCTTGGTTAGCTTTTTAGCTATTGCTCTTGGTGGATTAGCTTGTGTTTTTGCGGGGGTGTTTGGCGAGCAAATAGGTAAATCGCAAGTAACGATTTCGGCACTGGGAGTGAGTAGTGATTCTGCACTTGATACGGCTTTGAGCTTTGGTGGGCCTGTTTGGATTACTGTTTTCTTTATTTTGAT
>CAXIDO010000329.1:0-3414 GCA_964022745.1 uncultured Methyloligella sp.
GGTGATGAATTTCAGCTAAAATTTTAACATTACCATATTTCATAATTGCTTCTTTGTTACCTTCATTGTGTTCACCATTTAAAATAACACCCGCTATAGAAATGCCAGCAAGGCGCATAACTGATATTGTCAGCAAGCTGTGGTTTATAGTGCCAAGCGCCGTTCGTGCCACAATGATTGTCGGCAGTTTTAAAGTAGCCATGAGATCAATCATAAAACTTCGATCATTTAGTGGGACCATAACACCGCCAGCTCCCTCAACAATAAGAGGGTGAGAACTTTCAGGCAAAGAAAAGTCGCTAAGTTCAATCGTAACTCCATCAAGCTTTGCAGCAGCATGTGGCGAAAGAGGTTCGTTCAATTCAAATCGAGACGGGAGAAACCTTCCATCATCAAAAGAAGTTAAACGTTTGACAAATTGTGTGTCAGTTTCATCTTCTAAGCCGGATTGAATGGGTTTCCAATAAGTACCGTCTAAGTGCAATTGTGCATAGGCACTTGCAACGCTTTTACCAACATCAGTGTCGGTGCCAGTGATAAAAAATCCTTCAGCCAAGATAAATTGCTTTCTGTAAATTTATTGAATGCGAAACGAGTTAATGCCTTAATGTCATTTATTTAATACCGTGCGCGAGTTTTTTAAGAGCAAAGCTTAAGAAAAATAGCAAGATACCAATGCCAATAGCATAAAGACCAATATCTTGAAACACTTTCACATAAGTGGCGAGTGATGCGGCAGGGTCAAGCACCTGTCCCGCAATAGTTTTGGTGGCGGTAAGTTTCGCAATGATAGATCCAAGCCACTGTGCCCAGGCCGATGCTAAGAACCAAACTGCCATCAGCGTTGAAATCAAAGACGCAGTTGCTAATTTTGTCATCTGGCTAAGCCCAACTGGCGAAATAAAGAGCTCGCCAGTTGTATGAAACAAATAAGCCAACATCAAAAAGATCAACGGCACCTTATGGTCATCACCAGCAAATTGAGCACCGTAAACCAAAACTAAAAATCCAAGTCCAACCTGCACAAGCGCAAAAGAAAATTTCATCGGCGCGGAAAAATCACGATCCCGCCTGCCTAGAAACGCCCAGAGCGCACTGAATATGGGTGCCAAAATCAAAATAAAACCAGTGTTAAATGATTGTGTTTGTGAGGCTTGAAGCGAAATACCTGCAAGTGAGAGCTCAGTATTTCTATTTGCAAATTGGTTAAGCGAAGAAAAAAAAAAAAAAAAAAGAGTAAAAAATACAGTGGCTGCAAAAATTAAAATGATCGCTAAAATAATCCGATGACTTTCAATTTTAGTGAGAGACGTCATCATCAAATAGGCAAGATAGGAGAGGATCAGAATGGAGCCAGCCATTAAAAGATAACCAACCATCTCATGGCGCTGCACTAATAACCAAAGCAAGCCAAGTCCGAGGATGGAGAGGAGGTAAATTCCCCATTCCTTATTAAGAGGACCAATAAAAGATTGTTTCAATATGGCTGGCTCGTTTGGCTCTCCTCGCCCTTCAAGCATGGGCGCTCCCCAAACAAACACCACCCACCCGGCAAGCATACCAATCCCGGCAAGCCCAAACCCGGCCCACCAGCCAACGGTTTGCCCTAGCAAACCACAAAGAATAGAGGCCCAAAAAGCACCGAGATTAATGCCATAATAATAGAGCGTGAAACCAGGGTCGCGCCGGGGATCATTTTTTTCATAAAGCTGTCCAACCAAAGATGAAATATTTGGTTTTAAAAAACTGACCCCTAAAATGATAAATGAAAGCGCAAGAAATAATACATTTTGCGCTGTTAGATCACGGCCAGTTACAGAAAGGGAATAGCTATCTTTCTCTAGTCTTGCAGGGAGTTGTTCACTACCTTCATAATCATTAATGAGAAGAGCACCGTCTTTATCTGGCGAGAAACCATAGAGTTTATCAGAAATCTTGATTTGAACATCGCGGCTGCTACCTCGCCCAGTAACAACAAAATCATAAGATTGATTATTAAATGTCAAAATTTGCTGAGCAGGTTTCCCCTCATAGGCCATTAAAAAATGACCTGCAACCAAAAGAAGCGCGCCAAAGGCAACAGCTTTGCGAGTTCCTAAATAACGGTCAGCTAAAATACCGCCAATTAAGGGAGTGAGATAGACAAGTGAGGTATAGGAGCCATAAAACCCCTGTGCAGTTTCATCGTCAAAGAGGAAATGTTGTGTGAGATAAAAAATCAACAGCGCCCGCATGCCATAATAAGAAAAGCGCTCCCACATTTCAGCAAAAAACAAAACCAAAAGGCCACGCGGATGAGATTTAAATTGTCGCCACACCGGAATAAGTGTGAGGAATGTAATCACCAGCCCAATTAAAATAATACTATTCATGAAACTCAGCCCCCATCAGCGAGTGTGCGCATACTTATGAGCACGGAAATACGTAAAAAACTTTCTATAAGCTCAGCACAGTTTTGAAAAGCGCACAAGTTCACATTCATGCGAGGCGAACAAAATAGCGTTGAGAGAAAAAAATTGAACTCCCTTCCTCAAGAAGGAGTGTTGCCATTTCGGCGACAGGACATGACGCCAGAGGCGTCCGGCGCAAAAGATCAGTCCGAACGGAGCGAAGCGAGTACGGATAAGCTGATCGTAAAAATGAACCGCCCCTCGGAGGCCCAAGCGCTTAAGCACGGTTGCTAGTGGGCAACTGAAGTGCCACAAAAAAGCGCTTGGAATAGCCGTGAGAGAAAACAATTGAACCAATTCCCCTCACAAGAAGACCAATAGATATCAGCAAATATTTATTGGGAGACAATCATGAAAATCATAAAAGAACATAAAGTGCTCTGCGCTGTATGCGCACTTACACTGAGCTCATTTCTTCTAGTCAGTACACACACGCCTTCTGAAGCTTATGGAGCAAAGATTGCCGCGAAAAATTGTATGGCAACTTATAAGTTAGGCAAAGGCAAACATAAGCATAAAAATTATGCAGTAAAGAACGCCATTAAAAACTGGAGTGCCCATGTGGCATCTGGTTTAGGCCCCACATGGGCGTCTTGGAAGCATGCATCTGCAAAATCAATTCCTTGTACCTATTCAAAACACTCAAAAATGTGGGGATGCAGAGCAATTGCAAAACCTTGCGCTTTCAAATCACGAAACAAAATTCGTTCACTCAAACAATAAAATGAAAAAAAATTGAACCAAACCAAAATCCAGCACGACCAATAAGCAGCAAACAAATTGATCGAGAATTATTAATACTGAAAAGGAATAAAAAAATGAAACTACTATCGACAACACTGACAGCAGCAATTTTAACATCTGTATTAGGCTTAGGTCTCGTAAGTCAATCAAATGAAGCTCATGCATATGCTTGTAAATCTTACCCAACTCAAGCTGTTGGCGTTAGAAAAGGAAAGTTCAA
>CAXIDO010000330.1:0-3414 GCA_964022745.1 uncultured Methyloligella sp.
ATTGCGATTGTTGATAGCTTTGGTTTTGAGATTCAAAAAGAACCGGTTAAAACGAAGAGTGAATTATATACTATATTAGATCAACGTTATGGCAGTTTTTTAAGGGCAGGTTTGATTTTGACTGATGGTCAGTTTGATAATCAAGATTTTATTTGTTCTGAAGCAGGCAAGGCCTTTGGGCTTGCGACTATGTTGGCTGAGTTAAATGGTCTTTTGCACCGAGACATCATGCCGTTACCGCAAGATATAATGAACCAACATGATTTGTTTCATGAGGACTTTCTTATTGAGAAGGTTAGTTCCGAGTTAAACATAGGAGCTGATGCTAAAGCATTATCTAAAACGAAAGTCATGGATGACCTTGTTGATGGTTTGATGATTGGGAGTTGGGATATTAAGGCACATATGAAAAAAGTGCCGGCTAAGCATAAATCTTTGTTTGCCCGTTGGTTATTGGTTCCATCTCTGGTGACTTTAGCATTAAGGGAGCGCCAGAGGGGGGAGGCCGGAATTACAACTTTAAACCCTCTCAAGATTTTTTTTACGCTCTATTTTAAGCGATAGATTTGCTCATGACTTAGAGAGATATTGTTGTGATTTTTTTGCTCTATTAAGTCTGACCTTTTGCTTGTCATAATTAGGAAATAAAAAATAGAATAGAAATGTCAATTCAAGGATGCGGTATGTCTTTTCTGTCTCGAACTTTTCCCGTTGTACTTTTTTGTTTTTGTTTTTGTTGTGTCTTCCTAAACGGGGGTGCTTTGACTAAAGTGCAGGCCTCTGAGAAAACGGTACAAATTAAATGGGAATTGTTAAATCCATTTCGTTTGTTTCACAGGCCAGAACACACTGGCATTCACCGAGCTGTATATGAGCAGTTGACAGATGAAGAACGTGAGACACCTATTTTAAGCATTGAGCGACGGTTAGCTGCTGAAAACCCAATGGGGTGGGCGAAAACGGTTTATGACAAAACCTGTTGGTCTTCGAAAAAGGCAAGCTATCAGAAATGTGCGGGCAAGAATAAAAATTACCTTCACCCTAAATCTCATAGAATTTGGTTAGAGTTTCAAAGAAAAGGTCAGGCCGAAGTCGAGAAGACCACAGAACGTAAGGCACGCGCTGAGCTTTCTTGTCGTTGGTCTATGACGTATTTTAAGGGGAAGAGAAAACGCATCAAAACGGTGAAAGCGCCTTGTGATCAACGAGCTGAGTTTGATATTCCTTACCCAACAGGGGCGACTATTGATGTGAAGGCTTCTGACGGGACTTTCTTAAAAGAAAAAATCAAAGTCAAAGATATTTTCATTGTGGGTATTGGTGATAGTTTTGCCTCTGGTGAGGGAAACCCTGATGTGCCGGTTCGTTTTTCCCGAACCAGATCAGTTGTTTATCAGGAAAAATCTAAAAAACGGTTTCCGAAAAAGGCTTACCCAACGCGTGTTGGCAAATGGCGGGAATTAGCTGATCGTAACTTTATGAAATACAAAGCCCGGTGGCAGGGGCAATCATGCCATCGGTCTTTATATTCTCATCAGATGCGGGCGAGTTTGCAGCTTGCGCTTAAAAACCCGAAACGAGCCGTGACTTTTGCTGGGTTTGCTTGTGCTGGGGCGCAGATTACGCATGGTCTGTTTTTGAGGTTTAAAGGAAATGAGTGGTCAGAAACGCCGCCGAAACTCTCTCAGATCAGTGCGGTTGCTGAAGCGCAATGCGGGGGCCGTAAAGCGGAGAATAAGCAATATGCTCGTGCATTCGGGGTGGATGGTAAACTCGAGATTTTACATGATTTACCGGTGAAACGCTGTGCACGCAAAAATGCTCGGCGGATTGATTTATTGATGGTCTCTATTGGTGGGAATGATGTTAACTTTTCCAGTTTGGTTGCCAATGTTGTGGTGAGAGACACCATACAGTTGAAAACGGTAGGTGGCTGGATGGGGGCCATACTCAATCATAATCAAGCAAAAGGGCGCATTAAAGAATTGAAGCTGCGCTATAAGGCTTTGAGAAGGGCGCTTCATAATGTGTTACTGATTTCTTGGGGACAGCCTGACCGTGTTCTTCTTACGGCTTATCCGAATATGACGTTTCGGGATAAGGGAAAGCGTGTGTGTGATGACGGGGCTTTGGGCATGGATGTTTCTCCTCTGTTTTCACTTTCAAACAAGAGGGCAAGTGAAGCTGAAAGTTTTGCCGAGAGTTTAAACAAGGCTATGCGCCGTGAGGCAAAACGCTATAAATGGACTTTTGTTGAAGGACACCGTAATGCCTTTACTAGTCACGGAATTTGCGCGCAAGCAGAAGACAGGAAAGACCAGATTGCTGAAAAGCTAGAACTTCCTTTTTGGGAGAATGGGCAATGGACGCATTATAACCCTGCTGATTATGTGCCTTATGCATCACGTGAACGGTGGTTTCGTACCCCGAATGATGCATATTTAACTGGCCATCTGCATTTGTCTGGGGCTATTATGAGGAAATTCAAGAAGTTACGCCCATTGCAGGTGTTGGTTGCTGGGACATATTCGGGGGCTTTTCATCCAACTGCAGAGGGGCAGGCGGTTATTGCTGATGCCTTAACCAAGGCTGCGTCAGTCGTGCTGAAGAAATATGGTCAGTAAATGATTGAAGCTTTTTACGAAGTGGATAAGGTGTGACTTGATGGAATAAAGTGGAGCTGGGTGGTATAAAGTGGCCATTTACAAAACTTTGCTGATTATCATTTAATTGGGTTGAGGGAGTTTTTTATGTCTGGTGTGTCTTCATTTGCAGGCTCAATATTGCCAAATGTGTTTTTGGTTTTTAAGCGTTTTCCTCTTGCTGTGCTCACTGCTGGCCTTCTCACCTTTTTAATGGTGGCTTTTGATAAGGCATTAAACTTAACACCTAACTTTTACTTTGGTTTGATGAGCCTCTTTTTTGTGTTTGTTGGCGCTGTTTTTGTAACTGAGCAACGCAATGAGGCCAGCTGGTATGGGTTTGTGGTTTCTCTCATCATAGGGAGTGTCATCGTTGGCTTGTTTTATTTTGCTGACTTTGTGGGCTTGCGCCATATGATGCTCGCGGTTGCTACACTGCTCGGTGCTAGTTCTGTTGTTTATTTTTTCTCTCCCAAAAACAATCGTGCCTATTGGCTTTTTAACCATGAGTTTTGGTTCACCCTGGTGATTGCGATCATTGGTGGGATGATTATTGCCGGGCTCTTTTCATTATTATTTGCAGTATACGGCGCTTTATTTAATACGCGGGTCGATGGTGACTTGTATAAATATACATTTCAGATTTGTTCGTTCTTTATCACGCCTGTATTTTGGCTCTCTATGTTACCGCAAGAATATGAAGCTGAAGTTGAGGAAACAGAACCAACCGAATTGATGTCCAAGGTAACAGGTTTGTTTGTTAAATATGTCT
>CAXIDO010000331.1:0-3398 GCA_964022745.1 uncultured Methyloligella sp.
CGATGGCTTTTCCTTTGCGATCGATCATTGTTATTGAGGTTTCTTCATCCGTTTCTGTGACTGTTTTTATGATTGCATCACGAAGGATATTTACATCTTTTGCTAATAAAATACGAAACGGTGTGTTTTCTAAGGGGTAGCGATCAACAGTGTCGATGTCTCTATCTTCAATCGAAAGATAGTCACCGTCAGAAATAATCACTTGAAGACTTGGCGGTGCATAATCAAAGCGAATGCGACCAGGGCGTTTGATGTAGAACTTTCCCTTTTGTTTGCCATCATCTGGATTGACTTGCAAAAAACGACCATTGAGGCCTGTCAGTTTGTTTAGGTACTCATTAATTTGTATTACGACAGTTTTTTGCTGTTCTGTCATGTAGCAGGCGTTAATCCATCAGCTATTGATGCTGACCAGCCTGAACTATCTGCTTCAGCTTTTGCTTTTGGGTTAAGATTTTTTGAATCTGTTTCAGCTGCGATAATTGATGGCGAGAAATAGAGTGAGCCCATTACTATCATTGCGATTGCCAGGCCTTTATTGATCATTTTTATCTCTCTCTATTTAATGCGACTTCAGTTTGCTTTTTTGTTGCTCTTTGAGTTGCCTACAAGCAATCTTCACGGCATTCTTAAAAGCAACAGTGGTTGTATTTGGAGTTTAGCTGCGGAGCTTATATCGCATCTAAAAATACAAAGCCTTAAAGACCGGCACCTTTGTTAAGGGCAGGAGTTAAAGAATCAAACAGACCTTACTATTGAATAAGAATTACGACAACTATGAGGCAATAGTATTTCAGTTTTATTTTTTAAGAATTGGGACTTAGCTTGTTTACTCGGCCTTTTTTAATATTCATTGACCAGGATTTCTCGTTTTCCACCAGCTCCTGGAGGGCTAATGATGCCTTCTTCTTCCATACGTTCAACAAGAGTGGCTGCACGGTTGTAGCCGATTGATAAGCGGCGTTGTAGGTAACTGATCGACGCTTTTTGATCTCTTATGACGATTTCAACTGCTTCATGAAAAATTTCTTTCTTTTTTCCTGATCCTTGCTGTGTTTCATTGCCAGCTAATTGTTCTTCATCACTTGTGATATTGTCTAAATATTCCGGTGTGCCCTGAGCGCGTAAATGTGCAACAACATTTTCAACTTCATCATCATCTACAAAGGCTCCGTGTACACGAATCATTCTGCTGCCATTTGGCATGTAAAGCATGTCACCACGGCCGAGAAGTTGTTCTGCGCCTTCTTTGCCAAGAATGGTGCGGCTATCAATTTTAGATGTGACTTGAAAGCTAATTCTTGATGGAAAGTTTGCTTTGATTGTGCCGGTAATGACATCAACAGATGGGCGCTGTGTTGCCATCACAACGTGGATACCAGCCGCTCTTGCCATTTGAGCAAGGCGTTGTACGGTTGCTTCAATTTCCTTGCCAGCCACCATCATCAGATCTGCCATTTCATCAATGACAACTACAATCATAGGAATTGGTTTGAAGTCTAATTGTTCTTCTTCAAAAATGGCACGGCCAGTTTGTTGGTCAAAACCTGTTTGAACTTTTCTAACAATTGGTTCGTTTTTTTCGATTGATTCTTTTACGCGCTCATTGAAACCTTCGATGTTTCTCACGCCTAATTTTGACATTTGGCGGTAGCGATCTTCCATTTCTCTTACCGCCCATTTTAAAGCTGATACAGCTTTAGATGGGTCTGTGACTACAGGTGTAAGCAGATGAGGGATACCATCGTAAATGCTCAGTTCCAGCATTTTGGGATCAATCATGATCATGCGGCATTCTTCAGGTGTCAGGCGATAAAGAAGAGACAGTAACATGGTGTTAATGCCAACTGATTTGCCGGAGCCAGTTGTTCCTGCAATGAGCAGATGAGGCATTGTAGAGAGATCGGTGATCACAGGTTCGCCGCCGATTGATTTTCCTAGAATGAGCGGAAGAGGCAATTCGGTGTGACAAAATTCTGGTTGTTCGACCAGGTCTCTTAAGAAGACGGTTTCTGAAGTTGCATTGGGGAGCTCGATGCCAAGGGCACTTCTGCCAGGGATAACGGCAATGCGAGCTGATAGGGCACTCATTGAGCGGGCTATATCATCTGCTAATCCAACAATGCGTGAGGTTTTAATGCCTCTGGCTGGTTCAAATTCAAAGAGCGTGACGACAGGGCCAGGGCGTACATTTAGTATCGAACCTTTGATGCCAAAATCTAGTAAAACTTCCTCTAGTGTAACGGCCATTTCGCGCAATTCTTCGTGAGAGAGTTGGGCGGTTGGTTGAGTGCTTGCTTTTTTTAATAGAGAAACTGGAGGGAGGATAAAGTCATCCCCATGTGTATGGTTTTGTAGATTATTCTTTTTAGCGGAAAGACCTTTGCTCATTTTGGTATCAAGAGCTTGGCCTCTGTAGGGCTCATCTTTCGCAGACATAGGGGGTAGTTCAGACGAATGTAAGTCTGTTGATGGCACTTCAGGTGGTGTTATGCCTTTATTTTGAAAGTCAGAATTTCTAAAGTCAGCTGGTGTGTGAGGCCGCATTGAAATGGGTGCATGACCGTTTTCTTGCGGCGTTAACTGTGGTTGGGCTGAGTTCTGTGAGTAGATTCTTGGCTGACCCTGCGTTTCAGGATGCAGGGAGTATGCATCAATGTTTGGCTCATCCAGGTTTGCATTGCGCCACCATTGGCGTTGATTATAACTTGGCTCTACCTGACTGGCTTGGCGAAACCTGAACCAGTAGCCGAGACGATTAATCGGAGCTTTCAGGCTGGCTTTAAAGGCTTCTTTGTCTTCGATATGAAAGAGGATGCGTGCTTCTTGCCAAGTCAGATTTGTTGTAAATGAAAAGGCAATTAAAGTTAGAACGAGCAGAATGCAAAACGTTAGTGTAAGAGACAGATTCGAGCTTTGAGCCATTGCATGAATGTTTGTTGAGCCAGAAATTGTGTCCCCAATGATACCGCCATAACCTTGGCTAAGAGGCCAGGAACTGATTTTCGGTAACAGGCTTAGTGTCGTTGCAAAGAGTGCTGCGCTAAAGGGTGTACTTAAGGCACGAAGTCTTATTTTGTAACTTGGTTTAGAAAGTAACAGACGCATCCCTTCTATTGCTAGGGGAAGAATTAGAAAAATTGCCGCAAGGCCAAAACCTTGGATTAAAATATCAGAAAAAACAGCGCCGCCTTTACCAAGCAGATTAGTGGTGGAGCCATTTGTAGCATGATTTAAGCTTGGATCATCAACAGACCAGCTTAGTAAGCTTGCCCATGACAAAATAGCCGCTAAAACTAGCGTTGCACCCAAAGCTTTTAGGGCGCCAAGTTTGAGGCCATGCTCTAAAGAGTTTGGCAACAAATTTTTTTTCCGTGAACCCCTTGTGGCCGCAACAG
>CAXIDO010000332.1:0-3397 GCA_964022745.1 uncultured Methyloligella sp.
TAAATGGGGTGGGCGCAATGTGCTTTGGCAATTGTTGTGTTATTGGGCTTGATCATTCCTTTAATTATTGCTTCTCTAAAATTGACGAACTTACCGTTAGCGCAAATGACTTATGGAAGCTTGATTGATGAAATTTCTAATTTTCAAGGGCTTTCAGGTGTTCGTCTGTCTTCAGACCAAGGGGAGGTGGAGATTGCCCAATGGACAGGTCTTTTGAAAAATGAAGTTCAAGCTCTATCCATACCGTTCATTGGGGGGGAAAGAGCTTTAACTGGTTTTGATAAAGTTTTCATGATGATTGTTATTGCTTTTGGTGTTGCGGCGATGCCTTCTGTATTGCTGCGATCAACTATGACTTTAACGGTGTTTCAAGCACGAAAGAGTTTTGCTTGGGCTGTTGCTCTTGTAGGATTAATTGTGCTTTCAATTCCTGCTTGTGCGATCTTTCTGCAATATATGATTTTTAACCCTGAAGCTAAGTTTCTGGTTGGTGACTTACCTGTTTGGATAGAGAAATTAGAGGCTTTGGGATTATTAAGTGCAAAAGATATTAACAATGACGGGCAAATTGTTGGTTCTGAGTTTTTATTTTCTCGAGATGTTGGTTTGCTTGGTTTGCCCGTGGTTGCCGGATTAAATGGTACTATGCAATCTCTTAGTTTTGCGGCTTTGATGGCTGCGGCTATGGCGAGCTTTGTTGGTCGGTTGATGACATTGTCGAAGTTATTGTCGCGAGATTTGCATTTTCAAAAATCAGAAATGGAAGCTGATGTTGTTGGGTTAAGTAATTTGCTATGGACCCGCTTAATGATTGTTTTGGTGACACTGAGTTTATTGATGGGGGCCATATATGTCGATATCAGCGGATTTGCCTTGTTCCTATCTGGTCTTGTTTTGTGTGCCTGTAGTGTGTTTCCTGTTTTAATTTTAAGTATTTGGTGGAACAGGATGACTAAGTTTGGATATATTTTCGGGCTTGTAACTGGTCTGGTTGGTGGGTGTGTTGCTCTTTATTTGACGAAGTTTGGGTTAAATAGTGACGTCTTAGGGGTTGGTCTGTTTGAATGTGCTATTGGGGTAATTCTTATATCTTTTGTGTGCACTGTAGTTGGGGCGTTTCTTGGTCCGAAGCCCAATGGGGCTGATATGGAAGTTTTGCTTGATATTCGCACGCCAGGTGGTGAAGCGCTCTATGACCGTTTGTTACGTTTGGCCATGCCACGCCGCACCACTGGTGGTGTTTGAGTTATAATTCAGTGCCTGGGGCATCTGGATGTTTTTCACGCAATCTTTTCATTGCACCACCAAATTTGCGGATCATTTTTTCCATATAAGTGATGGCTTCATCGACTTCTTCGTCTGTTGGGAGTTTTAATTTTTTCTTTGTAGGCTCACCATCTAACCCTAGCTCAAGGTTTGCAATTTTTTGTTTTAAATTTAGATTTTCTTTTTTTAATGCTTCATTTTCTTTTTGAAGCTCTGAGACAAGTTCTTCATTGTCATCTAGTCGTGTTCCATTATTCACTTCATTTGTTTCTTTGATTGATCTGCATGTCCATCCATCTGCTGACTTTTTACAATTTGATAGTGCGCCTGTCTTTTTATCAAGGCGGATGATGCCGTTTTTGCTTTCAATCATTGTGTAACGACTGCTGTTTTCTTCTGCGAACGCGTTTTTAATTGGCGTGATTGAGGTGAATAATATGAATAGACAAAACATTTTAGCCCCTAAGGACAGCCATGTAGCTGTATTCATGGAAATAAATTTTTTTGAGTGAATTGGTAGAATGAGAGGCATGATCTTGGGTCTCTATGATAGCATTTAACTGAAATTCCAGTTTCTTTTTAAGGGGTAAGTATAAATATGAAAGATGTTTGTTTTTCGGTTTTTTAAAAAAAAATCTGTTTTTTGGTAAAATCAGTTGCATTTTTGTTGTTTTTTTAGTTTTTCGCACTGTTTTTCATAAATTAGGGGATGCTTCAAAGGGGTGAATCACATATCTCCTTTAAGTAGCTATGTTTATGATTCCTTTTGTGAGAGCTAGAGTTTTTCATATAAGTTAAGTTAAACTTTTCATTGGCTTACCTATTTAGGGTCATTTTTATTTGAACTTTGGTTCTGATGTAAAGCTATTGTGATTTGCGCACGATTGTGAATTTAGAGTTTATGAGTGTTTGAGTTTGTTTTAGAGGTCGCTGTTTTGTAGGTTGTGATTTCGATATTTAGTTCTGAGTGAGTTCGTGGCGTTTTTAGCGTCTGAGATTAATTCAAGGGTAACGAAATGTCGTTTCAACCAAAACAAAATCATAAAGATCTCTCTTTGACTCAAGAGACGCAAACGTCAGAATCTCATGATGAGTTTGATGAAACGTCTAGTTCTTCGCAGCTAGAAAACATCCTTGGTCGGATCAATGCGATTATGACTGATGGTGCTGGCGATGGGCAAATGGTTGGGCAGGCTGAGGAAGCGTCTGATTTCGTTCCTCAATCTACGCCACCGCAAACAAATCATATACAGAATGAAGACTTACAACGTACTTCAGCTGATAATTCTGTAGCACACTCTCAAGAGATGTTGGGTGAGAGATTGCCACAATCGGCACATGAAGACGGTTCGCAAAAAGCTGATAAGTTTCAGGTTTCTGAACCGCTGGATATGCTCCAACCATATAGCGAAGTTCTAAACGAAGTGCGAGATTATTTTAATGAACGGCACTCTTTAGACCCTAATGATAGCTTGGCTAACTCACAAAAATCTCAATCTATTTCTGAAGAAGTGCTTTCAGGGCCTTCCGTTCAGGAAGAAATAAAAAAACCTAAAAAAGTATTGTTATGGGGGGATGCTCCATTGGACCCCCAAGAGCCAGACGTTGTTGGTTCTCCTTTGCAAAATGTGGATGATAAGGGAGGGAATACAAACGTGGCAGATCCTGTAGAAAAACTTTCTCCGGCTGATTTTGGGTTTGGTCAATCGCAGGAGACACAGTTGCAAGAAGCTCCGTCTCTTGCAACTAAGCCCCCACTTGCGACGGACCTTCCTCAAGGGACAGAGCGTAATGGGATAGACCAGCCATCTCAAATTTTTAGTCCAATAAAATTTGAAAACCCTTTTGCTCGTAATCATACCTCAGTGGATGTACTTGGCCCTGATGATCAATCTGGACAATTTAAGCAATTACGTCATGAGCTTGTGGATCGTATAGCTCAATTGGAACAAGTGATTGGTCACCATTTTGGAGATCGTAAAGAAATAGCTAATGAAGCGGCTCAGGCAGCTATGAAGCTTGCTATTAATAATTTAGATGACACGGCATTGGGACGCCGTTTGGCTGATGTTGAAACAGCTTTTATTCTTTATCAGAAAAATCAGGCGCAAAAGAATCAAGAAACTCAAGA
>CAXIDO010000333.1:0-3392 GCA_964022745.1 uncultured Methyloligella sp.
CTTGGGGGGACGGATCATCTTGGTTTTTGAATGATCGCTTGTAAACTGTAACCTCCATAAAGTGGTTTTACTGTCACCTTACAATTTGCTTTGTTTGCAGCTTCTTTTAATTGGCCTGGTAGGTTTCTTATCGGATGAACGTGAAAGATTGATAGCCATGCATAAAGTAGTTTTTGAAACACTTTTGGATATTGTTTGCATTCTCCAAAATCTACAATGTGAATTTGACCGCCAGGTCTTGTAAGTTCATAAGCGCTGGCGATGGCCATTTGCCATTTGGGTATCATTGAAAGAGAAAAAGAAATGAAAACGCGGTCAAATTCTTTTACGCCGAAGGCTTTTTCCGAATTGAAATTTGTTGCGTCACCTTTTGCTAAATGTATACGGTTTTCAAAGCCTGCTTTGACGATAGACTTGCCGGCGGTTTTAAGCATTTCTTGAGATATATCAACACCATATAGTTCGCAATCGTCATAAGTCTTTGCTGTGCAAATTAGATTGCGCCCTGTGCCGGCTCCCAGCTCAAGGACCGTACCTCTCGGCGGTGGAGACAGTTCCTTGATGAGTTGATCGCGCCCTAGCAAATAGTATTTGCGACTGGCATTATAGATAAACCGTTGGTTGCGGTAGACCTTATCCATCAGATTTGAATGTGACTGGAGATGTGGCTGTAACTCAGTATTACTGATTTGGTCTGTCATCAGGTGATCCTCTTTTAATGCTCCTTCGATTGCCAAAAAACAACCGCGCTGGCGTCATGTACGTGCTCTGAAGTAGAGCATTCCCTTCTTCGTAATATCCACCCAGTTTTCTCTTGTACCTTTTCATAAATTGGGTTTGATCTTGATTTGAATATACTTTCTCATCACCATTTTATGGATGACCTTCTCGGTTTCACCCAATGAAATTATAGAGATGAAAACCGCCATAGATCGCTGAGCGGTCCTTCTTTGTGTAGTCTTTTGATTGGTCTGCTTGGTACGCCCATTTTGTTAGAGTGCTGTTTTTTACGCGGCCGGGGAGGATGCTTTCAATGCCGGCAGTACGAAAGATGACTTTTGTATTTGGCGCTGCGGCTCTTGTGATGGCGTCCCACAGTTCGTTTAGAGTTTGGTCATCCATCCAGTCTTGTGCGTCGAGTAAGACAACTCTATCTACACTGCCTGGCTCCATTGAATTTAATTTATCAGTAATTGAGGCTTGATGGACTGAGACGTTCTTAGCAAAGGCTTTTACGGCTTCGTAATTTTGCACTTGTAGATAAGGGGGCAATGCACCGTTGTCATTTTTGTGCTTCAGATGACTTTTTATATGCTCCTTCGGTTGCCCACCAGCAACCGTCGCGGCATCCGCACTGTATTGCCGTCCAAAAGCTTGCCACGCGAAATAATTTTGATTGATGTCATAATCGCAGCAAAGTTTTCTTAGACGCTGCCTTAAGACTTCTGCCATATCACCATCAGCACATTTGGCTAACTCTGTATATTGAGCGGGTGGGATACCGAGGCCATAAAGAGAAGCTGGATGTGAAGTGATCCAGGTGATTAGTTTCTTGTCTAATAATGGTGAGAGTTTTTTCTCAAAAAATTCTGTTTGTTCATCGATCGACTTTGCATTTAGTAAGTCATCAAACTTGATGCCATAGGCTTTTGCTAAAAAATGGCTTAGACCGATGAAGTTGCCAAGGAGGCCGCGATGATAAATGTTATCTGTGAAATATCTTGAACGGCGGCGCAATGTTTTATCTCGGCCTTGCCAATATTTTTTTGCTGCTTTATCTAGATTGGGACTTAGATATTTATCGTAAGACTTTTGGTTGTCATTATTATTGGGGACAGCAAAAAAATCATAAAAAGTTTTATAGTCAGGAAAATTTTGAGCGGCGCATAATTTGGTCCGTGTCAGCGCAACATGGGCTCTGTTTAGATCAACGGCTGTGATTTTAGCTGGCTTTGCCATGAGGTAATTCATTACATTGCAGCCGCCAGAGGCAATGGTTACAATGTGATGTGTCTCATTGATTTCCATTGCAGCGAGGTCTACCACTGGGTCTTCCCAAATTTGGGAATAGACAAGGCCTGAGAAAAGCTGCGCGAATAATTGATCCAGAAAAGATTGTTTTTTTGTCCGCTCACTTTGGCGCACTGCTTTTCGTATCAGCTTTGCTTTGTGTGTTTTTTCGATCGTTTTTATTGCAGGTGCGTTCATCGTAAAAGTTATCCCAAGCTTTAAGTTCGATAATATTGGCTAACAAAAGTGAATGACACTGCTGTGACTGCCTGTGGAACAGGTGTTTTGATTTTTAGAACGATGACTTTTATTGTTTTTGTGAAGAGATGCTTTGTTCAGAGTTTGAATGTAATAAACGATGTAATAGCTTCAAATCTTTGTATAAAATTTAATACCGTCTTCTTGATGGATTGTTTGGAATTTCGTACTTTTAGTGTTTCTGTGTTCTTCCTTAACTCTCATTTTGTTTGCAAGTCTTGCTGAGTACTTATTATCTCTTTTGAAAATTCTGAATGAAGCCCTTTTTTAATATGTAAAATTCGTTTGAAGTATATTAGTCTAAATCAATGTTTGCGATTGAATGTAAAAGATAAAGACTATTGAGAGAATTTGCTGTGCTAGTTTTCTTTAAAGTTTGGGGTTGATGAGTGATGTGGGTTCGCAAAATGCTGGCTTTTGGACGGAAGTTTTTTTCTTTTCTATTGGTGCTTTCTATTGGTTTTTCTCACTTGAGTTTGACCAGTGCTGCAGCTTTGGCTCAAGCTGATGATGATGGCTTTAAGACCAAGGCTAAGTTTGCCATTGTTATTGATGCCGACAAGCCGATTACTTTCCTTGATAAAAAAGCTGATATTTCCATGGCACCGGCTAGCATGAGTAAGCTCATGACTGTTGCTGTTGTGTTTCGTGAATTAAAGGCTGGCCGTTTAAAACTCGAGGACAAAGTTAAAATTTCAGTTCATGCTTGGCGAACAGGCGGCGCGCCATCACGGACCTCAGCTATGTTTGCTCCGGTTAAATCTGAAATTACTGTGCAGCAGGCTTTGCGGGGGATTATTGTTCAATCAGGTAATGATGCGTCTATTGCAATTGCTGAACATATCTCAGGCAATCAAGGTGCTTTTGCCAAAGAAATGACGGCTTACGCCAAAAAAATTGGCATGAAAAATTCATCCTTTGCGAATGCAACAGGACTGCCTGATCCAAAGCATCTGATGTCCGCAAGAGATTTAGCGATCTTAGCTAAACATTTGCTGAAAGAATATCCTGACTATTATTTTTATTTTGGTGAGAAAGATTTTAAGTATCGTCGCTATAGGTTTATCAATCGTAACTCTCTTAATGGTAAAGAGGGTGGGTTTGATGGATTTAAAACAGGATTT
>CAXIDO010000334.1:0-3391 GCA_964022745.1 uncultured Methyloligella sp.
GCGTCTGGAGTGCCTACAGGCTTGCCTTCATATAGAACTGTGGCACATCCATAAAAAAGTGGTCCATAACATATGTAGGAATGCCCAACAACCCAACCGACATCTGAAGCGGCCCAGAAAACATCGCCAGGTTTTAATCCATAGTGGTATTTCATAGACCAGGTAAGCGCAACCATATGCCCACCATTATCACGAACAACGCCCTTGGGCTGGCCGGTTGTACCAGATGTATAAAGAATATACAGAGGGTCAGTTGCTGCAACTGGGGTGCATTCCACAAAAACACCATTCTTATCAGCTTCGGATATAGCTAATGCATAATCAACATCTCTTCCTTCAATCAAGTCGCAGTTCAATTGGGGGCGTTGAAGAATAATACAAGCATCAGGTTTGTGGGATGACAGGTTGATTGCTTCATCAAGCAAAGGTTTATAAGCAATAACTTTTTTCGTTTCAATTCCACAAGAGGCTGACAATATGACTTTTGGAGAGGCATCTTCTATTCTGGTGGCCAGTTCATTGGCTGCAAATCCACCGAAAACAACTGAATGAATGGCACCTATCCGAGCACAGGCAAGCATCGCAACAATAGCTTCAGGTACCATTGGCATGTAAATGAGCACTCTGTCTCCTTTGGTCACTCCTCGTTGCTGCAATGCATAAGCAAGATTTGAAGTGTCAGTCTGTAAGTCCCCAAAGCTAAATTGAGTTTTTGTGCCGGTCACAGGGCTGTCATAGATTAAAGCGGTTTGATCTTTTTTTCCATTTAGTACATGACGATCAATCGCGTTATAGCAACTGTTGCAGATCGCCCCTTCAAACCAACGGCCATACACCCCGTATTGAGGATTAAATATCTTTTTTGGAGGTTCAAACCAATCAATCTCTTTTGAAGCATTTTCCCAAAAGGCCTCTGGGTCTTCTTGCCAGTTTTTGTATGCGGCGTGATACTTTGACGTCATAAATATAATTCCTGTGGGTATGAAAGAATTGCAACTCCACCAACGATATTGAAAAACTCAAAACACCAAAGGAAAATCGAGAATTAAAATTCAAATTTGGGGAAGTTTAGCTAAAGTATGCGAGATATGTGGTGGGGAAAGAAAGGCTTGGTTTACTGTCAAATGATTAAACTGTTTCATTCTTGAGACACTTATTGGTGCTTGTTTGTTATGTGTAATTTTTTCATTCGGCGATAAAGAGTGGCTCGACCAATGGAGAGTAAACGAGCAGCCTCTGAAACATTGTTATTCGTCCGTGCTAAAGTTTGCACAATGACTTTTCTCTCTGCTTGAATAAAAGCATCACCGTTTGATTTGTTATCTAAGTTAGAAAGTAGGCAAGGTTTAATCTCGGTCCCTATAGGAATTTCATATCTTTTCCGTGCTGATCGGGTCGCACCTACTACTAAATCATCGTCGTTAAAAGCTACCAAAGATTTTAAATTATCAGTATCATTTGGAAGTATCATTATTCTTGAATTGGAATAGGCTTTACGAAACAAATCAATTTCAATACGAAAAGCTGCCTCAGATACCAAAGCCGAAATCATTAAGTTTAACTTGTGATTTTGGTCAGCCCTGGCGGAGGAAACATCAAGGACACCAAGTAAGTTACCTTCAGCATTATATATAGGTGCGTCTATGCAACTGATGCCAGTGTTTCGAGCAAGAAAATGTTCATTTCGGTGAATTATGACTTGCCTGTTTTCTGCAAGGCAAGTGCCCACTCCATTCGTACCTTCTGTGGATTCATTCCAGATAGTTCCGGGCCATAACCCCCAACATTTGAATTCATCTAAGTCAGAGTTCTTACATCGTCTGTCCAGTACAACGCCATTATCATCAGTTAGCAAAACTCCCAGACCTGGTTTACCAACGAGTTGAAAGAGTGTGTCCAGGTGGGGAGAAGCTGTTTTAATGAAATAGTCTAATTCATCTTGTTTATGTTTTAGTAGAGATCCATCAATCCTTTCAGGATCTCTATATTCTCCAGGATGCAAACCATACTTGGAAATTGAGCGAGACCAAGAAGCTGCTAGCCTGGATAAGGCTGCCGCTTTTGGAGACTCTGCAATCTCAAAAACTTTATCAATATGTTCGCTATGTGTTATCAAGTAATAACTTCACTTTTATTTTTTATCAGAAAATTCAATGGGACCACTTTCTTTTTCCCAAGACGAAAAGCCATCTTTGAGATGAGCAGCTTCAAAGCCCATGTCTTGTAATGTAGCAACCGTCAAAGATGAACGCCACCCAGAAGCACAATGAAAGATAAATTTTTTATCATCTGCTGAAAATACGTCTTTATAATAAGGACTTTCAGGATCAACCCAAAATTCGACCATCCCACGCGGGCAATGAATGCTGCCAGGAATATACCCACTGCGAGCTCTCTCCCGAATATCTCTGATGTCTACAATAACTACATTAGGGTCCCCAACCATCTTAATTAGATTGGCAGTTTCTATTTCTTCAATGCGTGCTCGTGCATTTTTCACCATCTCACTAACGCTAATTTTTAACTTAACCAATCATCATCTCCTGAGTTAAAGTAAATAAATAACATTGGATAGTTAGCATAAGAGATAAGGATCATCCTGTTGCTTTGTATGTTTATAGAAAAAACTGTCTCAATAGTGAGACAGAGACGCAGCAAAAAGCTTTTAAGATTGCTCAACCTTACGAGATGCATCCTGTTTCCAAACAGCAAAAGAGCCGTCAAATAACGATGAACTGACACCAAGTTCCAATAGAGCAAGCATCACCACAGTTCCGGCATATCCTGATCCGCAAGAGGAAATAATCTTACAATTATTCCAGTTAGGTAGATGCAGGTCAAAAATAGCTTTAATATTTACAGGTTCTAAAAAAACACCCGTTTCCGCATCTAAAAACAAATGATATGGCAAATTTATTGCGCCAGGGATATGACCAGTACGAGGTTCATCTTTGCGACCAGCATAATTGCTCTTACCTCGTGCATCTAAAATACAGGACAGGCCTTGTTGAGATATAAATTCATCGAGATTGACCCGCCATCTGTTTTCTATCTTTGGTATGTAAGAACCCAGGTCAACGCTAGGTATATCCATTGAGATTGGATGGATGTTGGCGGTCCATTTCTTCCACCCACCATTTAGAACCTTAACATTTTCAAATCCTAAATATTTCATCGCCCACCAAATGCGGCCAGCAAACATATGATGATAATCATCATAAATAACAACATGGTCGTCTTTGTTTATACCTAGTTTTTTAAAAGATAATTCAGCTCTTTGTAGATCAGACACAGAGGCCAGGTTTAGAGCGCATTTTTGTTCAAGAAAATCTTTAAAAAAAAAAAAAAAAATCGCACCAGGAATATGTCCCTCAACGTAGTCTTGATATAG
>CAXIDO010000335.1:0-3390 GCA_964022745.1 uncultured Methyloligella sp.
AATGAGCAAAAGCCATGGCACAAGCAGTGGCTCCTTACGGCATCAGAGTGAATGCAATTGGTCCTAGTAATGTCATGACACCCATGTTGGCTGAAGTTGCCAAAAATGACAAAAAGCGCAAAAAAGCATTAGAGCGCTCACCCATGGGACGGTTCGGAAATCCAACAGAAATCGCTTCGATTGCAGCGTTCCTTGCTAGCGAAGACGCAAGTTACATCACCGGCCAAACCATCTACGCCGACGGCGGTGCCCTCTCAATGCGATGCTCAAGACCTGACGAAGATGAAAATTCTGACGAAGAATAGAATTTGGCAAAATTTGAAACTTCACCTTACGAAGAAGGGGAGGCTCTTCTTCGGAGCACGTACATGGTGCCTTTGGCGTCCGATGCCCTAGCACCGCATAGTGCGGTTGCTAGTGGGCAACTGAAGCACAACTAAAATGCAGGCTTATGAGTTTCAGCAGCGCGGTTGCTTGTGGGCAACCTGAAGCGCAACTAAAAAAGTAATAGCCGTGAGAGATAATAAGCGGTTGCTTGTGGGCAACTGAAGCGTCAGAGAAGATTAACTATCACTTCCAGTTTTGTCGTCTTTTGCTTGTTCACCAAAAACACTCTCAATAGAAACTTCAGCCTCAGGAGCTTCAGTCACACTGCCTGCATCAGGTAAAACATCACCGCCAAGATCAATGGTTTCTTCACTTGGGAGAAGTGTGCCTGTTTTTACAGGAAGTTCAATGCCTTGTTCTTTAGCTTCACGAGCAACGCGGCGAGCCGCTTTTTGAACCGCAGCATCAAGTTCTGTTTGGCTGCAAAGACCTAATGTAACCGGGTCTAGCGGTTGCAAGTTAGATGAGTTCCAGTGAGTGCGCTCTCTAATGGCTTCAATTGTTGGCTTGGTTGTGCCAACAAGACGCATAAGTTGGCTATCCTTTAACTCAGGATGGCGCTTTAAGAGCCATAGAATCGCATTTGGACGATCTTGACGACGAGAAACCGGCGTATAACGCGGAGACCGTTTTTTCTTAATTTCAGGGATTTCAACTTTAGATTCTGATAGTTGAATATGGTAGCTGCTATCTTTTTGAGCACGTGCAATTTCTTCACGGCTTAACTGACCAGATGAAATAGGGTCCATGCCCTTAATTCCATGGGCAACATCCCCATCAGCAATGCCCTTAACTTCAAGAACATGCAGGCCGCAGAATTCTGCAATCTGTTCGAAGGTCAGCGATGTGTTATCTACAAGCCAAACAGCTGTTGCTTTCGGCATTAATGGTGTTTTAGACATAAAACAATTCACCGCCCTTACTCGCGGTGATGAGGTTGATGTGAATTTACATCACCGATAGGGCTAATCAATAGTACGAATACCCCTCCAAAGATTTTAATCAAGACAAACTGATACAAATCTTAAAGAGAAGACCTCAATCCTCTAACAAGGATCCCACTTTCCCTGAGTGGTGAAAAAAGGCTTATTAATAGAAAGGCACTCGCAGATGGCTCCATACCATATTCAAAAAACAGGTGCGATTGTGCCCATAATTGCCGATTTTTTCACATCTAGTCAAGCCGCTGTATCAATATAAATGTAATAAATTCACTTTTCAGTTTCATTTCACTCAATTTTACATGTTAATTCGGCAAAACAAGGGCCTATAGCATTTATTAGGCCTTAAAGATCTATTTGTTTAAAGGTCCATATCAAGAATCACTTTGCCCACATGGGCCCCGCTCTCAAGAAACTCATGCGAGGCTTGAATATCCTCAAGAGCAAAACATTTAGAAACAACAGGCTTGATCGTTTTGTCTTCCAGCAATGGCCAGATTTTCTCATGAACTTCTGCAGCAATGCCAGCCTTTGTTTGGTTGTCACGAGCGCGCAAGGTTGAACCTGTATGAACAAGGCGCTTCATCATCAAACGCATAAAATTGATTTCAACCTTGGAGCCTTCAAGAAATGCAATTTGAACAATCCGACCATCAACGCTTGCTGATGAGTAGTTTTTCTCAATATATGAGCCGCCAACCATATCAAGAATAACATTGACCCCTGCCTTAGCGGTGGCTTCTTTGGCAACTTCAACAAAGTCTTGAGTTTTATAATTAACCGCAACATCGGCACCGAGTTCAAGGCAGGCTGCACATTTTTCATCAGTGCCACAAGTGGCGATCACTTTGGCGCCAAATGCTTTCGCCATTTGAATGGCCGTTGTTCCAATACCGCTTGTGCCGCCATGCACCATGAACCATTCTCCGGCCTTCAGGCCACCCTTTTGGAAAATATTGTACCAAACAGTAAAAAATGTCTCTGGCAAGCCAGCAGCTTCGACAAGAGAAAGGCCATTTGGAATAGGAAGAGCTGAACCACTGTCAGCCACGCAATATTCCGCGTATCCGCCACCATTCACCAGCGCAGTCACTAAGTCACCTGGTTTATGCGCCGTGACATTAGAGCCAAGCGCTACAACTTCTCCAGCCACTTCGAGACCTAAAATATGAGAATGCCCCTTTGGCGCTGGGTAAAGGCCATCACGCTGAAGGATGTCTGGTCTGTTAATCCCGGCTGCACGTACTTTAATCAGAATGTCAGTGGGGCCAACTTCAGGCAAAGCTTCAGTGACGACTTGAAGACCAGCTGCTCCTTTGGTCTCTGAGGTAGGAACACAGCGCATAGTTTCTGGCAAAGACATGGGACACAATCCTTTAGTTCAAAATGAAACGATGCACAAAAGCAGTGCTTCATTTTAATCCACAATTTTATTATTCTGACTTGTGTACTCGAATTTCAAAGCCAGGAATAGTAGAAATTTAAGGAATAATTTTATGGATGAAGAAGAGTTTCAACCAAGAAAAAGACAAACGGCTGAGATCACAGTTGGAGAGGACTTAACTCAATTTTCAATCGAGGAATTAACCATAAGACTTACAGCTCTGGATGAGGAGAAAAACAGAGTTGAGGATATGATCAAGGAAAAGAAGGCCCAAACAAGCCAGGCTGAAAATTTATTCAAAACAGATGGTTAGTAAGTAAATATTAGGCATAAACTAGCCGTTTACAGTAGTCAGAGTAAAGATTTCCTTATCTTCTGCTTCATAAGAATCACTCGAAAACTATTAATTAATACTTAATTAACCGGTTTGGGTTATGTTTAATATATTCAGTTAATTCTGAACAACAGAGCTTACTAGCTGCTCTGTGACGCCTCCCTGTTAACTTCCTGAGCCGCCTAATTGGCGGCTCCTTTTTTGTTGGCCAAAAGGAAAAAAATCGTTCATACTTGTGAGAGAGTTATTGCAATGCGGATGCTAGTCGGCATCTGAAGCGTGTAAATCTGAAAACTGGCCTTATTTTTGCTCCAATATTTGAGCTTAGCTAGCTTCAGTAAGTT
>CAXIDO010000336.1:0-3387 GCA_964022745.1 uncultured Methyloligella sp.
TGAACTACAGCCTGGTTATGAAATTGAAAAGGGCGGTGAGCTTGAGAGCTCAGCTAAAGCTCAAGGGTCCCTCTTTGCTTATATGCCGCTTGCCTTTGCGCTTATTATTCTTGTATTGGTTGCTCAGTTTGACAGTTTCAAACGACCTTTGATTATCTTATTGACCATTCCACTGGTCATCACCGGTATTTCCGTGACGCTGTTTATCGCGCCAAATGCAAATTTTAGTTTCATGGCTATTCTTGGGTTGCTGGCACTTGCCGGGATTGTGATCAATAACGCGATTGTACTCATTGACCGGATTGAGAAAGAACGGGAAGATGGTGCAGATGTGAGGGACGCTATTTTAAATGCATCCGTTACTCGGTTGAAGCCTATTTTAATGACAACAGCAACCACTGTGCTTGGTCTTCTGCCTATTATCATTGCACGTGATGTGTTGTTCTATGATCTTGCTTTAGTGATTTCTGGTGGCATGATTGCGGGCACTGTTTTAACACTTGGCGTTGTGCCTGTTCTCTATAGTCTATTTTTCAGACAGGCTAAACAGGGCTGATAAAGCGTCTCAATTACAGGCCAACTCCTTGAAAACTCCACTTTAAAGGAGTTGGTCTTTTTCTCTTTTTTTAGGGCAATCAATCCCACTGCCTCAATTTTTTCACAGTGTGGTCCTATGTAGGCAATAAGCTACACTAACGAATTTCACTTCAACAGTTTGTGGTTTTCATTCACATCTCCTGCAGCCCTGATCATTTTTGTGATTTCAGTTCCTGTATAGGGAAGGTTTTTCTCACTGTAGTTTACCGAAGATATAGCTCAGCATGGTAGAGCATCAGGTTATCACCCTGACGGTCGAAGGTTCAACTCCTTCTATCAAAACGCGTCTGAGAAAACGCAACAGCCTTTTAAGCTGATTTACATTTATTGGTTCGAAAACTGACTTGTGATAATGAGCGGTGAATTTTTTAGGAGCTTTGCTCTTTTTTAGCTAACCTGATTTGTCACCTTGAATGATATGCCTCAAGGGCATGATGGTATTGACGGGATGAAGTCCTTAAGCCAATTTTTTACATAGTAATCAATTGATTTCGCGCTTTGTTTCCTTCGAATCCCCGCTCTGACTTTGCCGCTTGATTTCCTGTTGTCAGTTTTCGCGCCTTATTATTTTATAGATTTTTTGAACAATCTCACGACTTAACTCGACTGATAGTTATGCTTTGCTTTATGGGTTTGGTTTTAAGGCACACTGAGGGAAAAACTTATGTGCGTGGTGATGTATTATGAGGAACAGTAACATGGGTATCGTTGATTGGATTTTTGGGAAAAAACGTTTTCTCGTTAACGAGAATGAGCGCGTGATTGCTCTTTACAAGGGGCAGGTCAATCGCATTCTTGCGCCTGGCGAATATGCTTTGCCTAACCGGCGCAATCGTTTGTTCATCATGCGTTATGATATTAATCGTGATCCTTATTTTGAGTCCAATCTCACCAAAGCGGTCATGAGCAAAATTCCTGAACAGGCAAAAGACCATTTGACGACCATTCAAACATCTCCAACCGAGGTGGCTATGATTGAGCGAGATGGGCACCTTTATAGTGCACTTGGACCAGATGAGAAAATTCATGTTTGGAATGATGCCGGTCCCTGGACAGTTAAATTAATTGATGTTTCAAATGATTTTTCTGTCTCTGAAGCTCTCCTAAAGCGTTCTGGAATTTCTCGAATTGTGAGCCACTTTTATGTGAAAGAAGTTTTGGATGGCCAAATTGCTCTTGTTTACATAGACGGAGCTTATGACCGCAAGCTTGGCCCTGGTTTGCACGGGTTCTGGCGCATTGGGAAGTCTGTTGTGTTTAAAATCATTGATACACGGCGTCAATCTCTTGATGTGATTGGACAGGAAGTCTTGACGAAAGACCGGGTGACCATTCGCGTTAATATTGCAGCTGATTATCAAGTGACGGACCCGTTGCTTGCGACAAGTAAGGTCAAGGATTTTGAAGATGCGTTTTATCGCTCTCTTCAATATGCCTTCAGGAAAACACTTGGCGCGTTGACGCTTGATCAGATCTTGGAGAAGAAAGTTACCATCGACGCTGAGACATCAGGGAAGGTGAAAGCTGAGATGGCCGAAATCGGTATTGAGGTGAAAGAGATTACATTGAAAGATGTGGTTCTTCCTGGTGATATGCGTGAGATTCTCAATAAAGTTGTCACGGCTGAAAAGGAAGCTGAAGCGAATGTTATTCGCCGCAGAGAAGAGACCAATGCGACACGCTCTCTTTTAAACACAGCTAAAGTGATGGCGGATAACCCTGTGATGCTTCGGTTGAAAGAGCTTGAAGCTTTGACAGAAATTTCAGCCAAGGTAGATAAGCTTACCATCCATAATGGAACAAGCGGCTTGATGAATGACCTTGTTCGTTTAGGTGAAGATGGAAAAGAAAAAGAGGATGGTTAGTTTGATAAAATGAGAAAAGTCATAAGCGAAAAGCTTATGGCTTTTTTTCTACTCTAACGAAGCTAACGCCTATTGCCGCTAAGGCGACGCCGCCCCAAGCCCAGATTGACAAGACTTCATCGACCAGAAGCCAGGCGTAGATAGCAGCGATTGGGGGCACAAGGAAAAAGAGAGACGATACTTTCGACGCTTCCCCAAACTTAATCATTGATAGCAGCAAGGTGACACCGATGATCGAGTTGCCAACGACCAAATAAACAAGAGTTAAGTATAGTTCAGTTGAGGCTTCATAGCGGTAGCCTTCGAAGATCAATGCCAGGATCAAGGTGCAGACAAAACCAACAATATATTGGATCAAATTCATTGATATGGGATGCTGGTTACCGCCGAAGCGTTTTTCATAAAGTGTGAGCGTTGTCATAGTGAACAAGGCTGCACATGAGAGAATGATCCCTAGGCTTGATGAATAACTAATTTCAGTTTGCAGAGCTATCACGATGAGAGCGCCGCTTAGTCCAAGTAAAAACCCTAACCATTGACGTTTTGTGATTACTTCGCCAGTTATTTGCGGTGAGAGTATTGCGATCAAAATCGGCTGCATAGACGTGATGACGGCAACACCGCCAGCTGAGATGCCGTACACAATCGCATAATAAACGCAACTGAAATGAACGACTTGCAGCAAAAAACCTGAAGTTATTGTGTGTTGCCATTCTTTTTTTGTTTTTGGCATTGCTGGTTTGAAGATCAGATAGAGGCCAAAGAATGCTATAGAGGCGAAAAAAAAACGCATATTCAACAAGGTGAATGGTGCAGCACTGTTTAAGCCTAATTTTGCAAAGGTGAATCCGCCCGCCCATAACAAGATGAAAATGAGCGGGGCTGCTTTGATAAAAAGGGTTGCTTGTGAATTGTTATCACCATC
>CAXIDO010000337.1:0-3386 GCA_964022745.1 uncultured Methyloligella sp.
GCATTAGCAGCTTAACCCTCTACTTTTAACTGCGGTTATAAATGGGGGGATTACCGGTCCACTACTGTTACAAGCCAATGTTTTTTCTCTCCTTGTTTTAAAGAACGCGCAATCAACTTTAATGTTTTTCCTAACGCATCTAGTGAAATAATTTTATAAGAAGTTAATTTACGTAGCAAATTTTGTGTGTAAAATTCATTCTGTTCTAAAAAAGGAATGGATTTAATCCGTTCCACACTACTTAAATCTTCGGGATAATCTTTAAAATCTTTGTGGAATGCAACATAAGAAGCAAGTTGACGACAAACAATTCTCTCCCCCTTTGCGTCTCTACCTCTACCATTAAGTTGTTTTTTAAATCCAGCCTTTGATCTATATGCAATCATATTTTTCTTGCTAACGTAAGGCCTTTTTTCTTTTTCCAATTTTTCTTTTTTTGTTTCTATAGGCATCTGTTAGCTCATAAAAGAATATCTTTATACTTGTATTGTAGTCCATGTGATTAGGCTTTCAATGTTCAGGCTTTTAGAAAACGCTCTTGCTCTACGACGAAGAACCTACGCCCATGGCTTATCCGCGGCACGTAGGCTGGGCGTGGGCTTGTAGCCCAATTGTCATCACAGCCTCATACAAAAAGGGGAAATAAGTTTACACTTATTTCCCCTTGATACATTATTCTATAGGTATTAAATACTACTCATCAGTAAGACGAAAATACTTAGTGCCAAAATAACGTTGTAATTTTTTCCGAATGGTTCCGCGGCTAATGCCAAGTATTTTTGCTGCCTGGAGCTGGTTTCCGCGTCGTCTTTCCATCACAGCTTGTAACAGCGGTGGCTCTACTTCAGAAAGAATCATGTCATATAGATCATGAATGGGCTTGTTCTTGTTTTCAACCAAAAATCGGTTGACAAGTTGATAGACTAAATCTTGTAAGCCTTGTTCTTGTTTGGTGACGTCGATCGTAGGACTAGGTTCAGTAACGTTCATCGCAACTTCCTTATTTCTTGATTAAATCACTGCAGTTCTCAGGCGTTCAAGCGAATTCTAAAACGCGCTTTTATAGTACATGAAACTTAATTAGTAATCTAGGGCAGTTTCTGACATTAGCGCAATTTTTTTTCTCGGTTGAGTAGAGAGAGCACCAAATCGGGAAGAGAAGAGTCGGCTTGCTCTGTAGAAAGGCTTTGTTTCAATGATTGTAAGGCTGTTTTGATAGACTGCTGGAGTGGATTAGAGCGTGTATCAAGTAGTTGTGTGAGTACTTGTGTGAGTTCGTCTGGATTAAAATCATATTGTAATAACTCAGGGACTATCATTTGGTTTTTTAGTAAATTGCAGAGTCCAACATACTGCACACGCAGTAAAACAGAAGCAGCAAGATAACTGACCAGACCTAATTTATAAATAATACACATAGGCTTTTCGAGTAAGGCGCATTCAAGAGACGCAGTCCCTGAAGCCACGACAATGGCATCACTCATACGTGCAACGTCCGTTGCTTTTTGTTTTTCGATAAAGGTACAAGGCACCGTGTCTTGTATCCAAAACTTTTTGAGGTATTCGGATGAGAGTGTATTCGCTACAGGAATCACAACATGTAAATCAGGGTGGTCGGCGAGTAGCTTCAGCGCAGTTTGATAGAGTATCGGCATGTGGCGTTCCACTTCGTTGATACGGCTGCCAGGTAGCATTGCAAGAAGACGCTTGTTTTCAGGTAAACCAAGTGTTGTGCGTGAAGGGTATGGCTCTGTTCTGGTGTGTAACGTTTTGACGAGAGGATGACCAACAAATGAAACCGGTACATGGGCACCTTCATATATTTTTTTTTCAAATGGAAAAATAACAGCCATATGATCAACCGAGGCTTGAATGCGCTTAATGCGGCCGGGTTTCCAAGCCCATAACTGAGGGCTAATATAATAAAGAATATTTAAGGCTAAATGTTTCTTGGCATAGTCAGCTAATCGTAGATTAAAGCCTGGATAATCAACCAGGATTAATAAATCGGGTTTTGTTTGTCTTAAGTGTGCCTGAATGGCTCGGTAGGCGCGTTTTATGGTTTTAAAATGCTGAAGTACTTCAATCAAGCCAGTCACCCCAAAGCGTGCTAAATCACTGATGAGCTCCACCCCTTCAGCTTGCATGTGTTGTCCACCAATACCACTAAAGATTAAATTGGGGTTTTGTTGCTTCAGCGATTGAACCAGCGTTGCTGCATGCAGATCGCCAGATGCTTCGCCTGCGATAATCACCAAATGTTGAGGCTGATTAGGCATCAGCGTATTGTTCCGTCAAGTTCTGCTGGATAAGAGCTGAAATTTTTGCTGCTGTGGAGAGCGCCAATAGGCCTTCTTCGCCAGTCACCAGAGGCGGGGTATCGTTTATAATACACGTAATAAATGCGTTGATTTCCTCAAGTAATGCATCCCCTTTTGCAAAAACGGATTGATGGCGTGCTACGTTTGGAATACCAGGAAACATTTCGCCATCGCCTTTGGTAAACACAGCTAATTTTTTTTCATGATAATCAATAGAGATATAGCTGTTTTTTTGAAAAATACGTGTTTTTAGTTCAGTTTTAAAGCTAATGCGGCTTGCTGTAACGTTTGCAATGCAGCCATTCTCAAAAGTAATACGCGCATTGGCGATATCAACCGATGGAGATAATACAGGAGCGCCTTGTGCATCGATTGATTTAATCGATGAGTGGACAATGGTTTGAATAATATCAATATCATGAATCATTAAATCAAGCACCACGTTGACATCTGTACCGCGTGGATTAAACGGAGCGAGGCGGTTAGACTCAATAAATAAAGGTTTTTCAAGGTGTTCATCGAGCGCTAATCGTGCTGAATTAAACCGTTCAAGGTGTCCTACTTGAAGTTTAGCCTGGTGTTTTTTTGCAAGCTTTATGAGCGCTTCAGCTTCTTCAACTGTTTCAGTGATAGGCTTTTCAATCAGAACGTGAATGCCTTGTTCTAGACAGTCTTTTGCAATGGCATAGTGCGCACTTGTGGTGGCAGCAATACAAACGGCGTCGACGTGGCCAAATATTTTGTGGTAATCGCTATAGGCAGGTACGTTGAATTCTTGAGTAGCAGCTTCACATACCGTGCTATCTACATCGCATACAGCGACTAATACAGCGTGTTCAAGTGATTGAATTTTTTGGGCGTGAAAACGACCTAAGTAACCAACGCCAATAACGGCACATCTAATGAGATTCATAATAAAAGGGGCAATTTAACGTTGGCGAAGTATGACATTTTACGCACGTCATAGCAATTTTAATCAAATATTGGATCATAGGATGTTCGGAGCGCGAGCGAGTATTATGCGGTCGATTAAAACTGTTTTTAAAAATCAAGAAATGCTGATGT
>CAXIDO010000338.1:0-3374 GCA_964022745.1 uncultured Methyloligella sp.
TGCGTCTCACACCAGCGACCTCTTTCATAACGGCTTGTTCTTCTTTTAAAAATTCAACGTGACCTGATTTTCCTCTGTGAGGGATGCCGGTGACGACAACGCTGTTGTCCAGTTGTTTGCGGCCGGCGATGCGGATGCGGCGATCATTTAAAAAGGCGCCTTTGCCTTTTTCTGCGGTGAAATATTCATCCATTACCGGGTTGTAGACCATGCCCGCTACGATTTCACCGTCACGCTCGAGCGCAATAGAGATCGCAAAAAGCGGAATGCCATGAAGAAAGTTTGTTGTGCCATCAAGAGGGTCAATGATCCATCTGTGGGTTTTATCTGGCCCTTCAACAAGGCCTTGCTCTTCCATTAAGAAGCTATAGCCTTGCCGCGCTTTTGAGAGTTCTTCATGTAGAGTTTGTTCGCAAGCTAGATCCGCTTGAGATACGAAGTCAGAGGGACCTTTCACCGAGACTTGCAGTTGCTCGACCTCATTGAAATCGCGAATGAGGCGACGACTTGCTTTGCGGGCGGCGCCGACCATGACGTTCATTAATGCGGAAGCTGGCACGATGATATTCCTTTGATGTTTTATCTCTTAAGTCAATTTGACTAAGTTTTACTCCGTCAATCTAGATTTTAGTTTTGCTAGATTGCAGTGTTACCAGGTGACGGAGTGACTGTTTTTTATCTGGCTTTATTTTTATTGTTCAGCACGGCGAAGGTAAATGAGTTCATTTGTATCAACGACGATTTTTTCACCGACTGCGATGAAAGGTGGCACCATGATGCGCAAGCCATTTTCTAAGATTGATGGTTTGTTTGATTTGGCTGCTGTTTGTCCTTTGACAACCGGTTCTGTTTCTGTGACTTCTAATGTCACCTGATCTGGCAATGAGACACCGATTTGCTTGCCTTCATAGCTTTCAAGAACAACTTTCATGCCGTCTTGTAAAAATACGGCGCGTTCGCCGATAAAGTCTTTTTCCAGCTCGATTTGTTCATAGTTTTCAATGTTCATGAAAACCATCATGTCGCCTTCAGCATAGAGAAATTGAAAATCATCTTGCTCTAGACGTACTCTTTCAACGGTCTCGGAAGCACGAAAGCGCTCGTTTAATTTTGTACCCTCAATTAGGTTTTTCAATTCAACCTGATTGAATGCGCCGCCTTTGCCGGGTTTAACAGCTTGTGTTTTCACTGCAACCCATAGACCGCCTTTATGTTGTACGACATTTCCGGGGCGAATTTCATTGCCATTGATTTTCATCTGTTTGTTTCCCTTAATTGTATTTTCTTAGGACGCGTGCGCTGTTCACTAAGATTGATCTGGTGATCTTTTTTGTTATTACTTGAATGACTGTTTTTAATTCAACTTCTGCAGCCTGAAGCTCTTTTCTAAAGGGTAAGACAGATGTTTATCCCTATGAACAGCGGCGCATTGGCAATTTATAGCATTTGAAATCAATTTAGACACCTTGCTTAAGGGCAAAGATAAGAGGCGTCAAGCTGTGTGATGGCTCTCTGTTTAAGAAAGCTCATTCAATCTTAACGAAATTCACGAAAATCAGCTTATATCAGCCGGTGTCTGCATTTTGGTTGAGATCAGACAGATTAATATAGTCCGTTGGTGCCTTGCATGGCATCCAGCTCTGCCTGGGCTTTGGCTTTCATGTCTTTTGGTAATTTGGCAATGAACAAGTCCATTTTCATGTCTGCTATGCCTGCACTCCTTGCAATCATATGCCATTTGGCAGCTTGTACGGGGTTTGACTCTGTTGCGACGCCATATGCATAAAGGCGTGCTAACCTGTTTTGGGCAACAGGGTTCCCTTTACTGGCGCTAGATTTGAAATACTGGAATGCTTGCTTTTGATCTTTTTTCACGCCGCGCCCTTTAAATAGCATGATGGCATATTCTAATTCAGCTGCAGAATGACCTTGCTTAGCGGCTTTTCCTGTCCATTGTGCTGCCTTTAAAGGATCTTTCTTTACTCCGCGACCAATTGAATAGAGGGTTCCAAGGTCATATTGAGCGACGACCAGTTCATTTGCAGCCGCTTTTTTTAACCATTCGGCTGCTGCGAAAACATCTTGTTTGCGTCCATCACCTTTAGCGTAAATGAGGGCAAGATTATATTGAGCTTGGGCTTCACCCTTTTTTGCAGCTCTTTCAAAATAATTTGCGGCTTTAAGTTTGTTCTTTTTGACGCCATCACCAATTGCAAATTGTTTTCCTAGAGCAACGAGAGAGTGGACTTCGTCTTTTTTTGCTCCAAGCTCGTACCATTTGGCGGCTGTTTTAGAACTTTTAGCTACGCCTAAGCCTGCGGCATATATGCGGCCCAATAGAGTGTAGGCGTTAGCTTCACCTTTTTCAGCGGCTTTTTCTGCAAGCTTTAAGGCTGTGATGTATTTTCCCTCTTCAAAGGCATCATAGGCTTGTTCGCCAAGAGTAAGTTTGGAAGCTGCGTTTGAATTTTTAGCGGCTATTGCATTTGACTTTAAGATTGGCACGTTCAGTAAAACGACTGTGAAAAGAGCTGATAAACTTATAGCAAAACAGAGTGATTTGGTTAAGTTCAGACCTTCGTCTTTTTCTGGTTCAGGTTGTTGTTTGTGCATGTTTCACCTAATTGGGTAATCAATCTAAAGTTTTGAGAATTATATCAATTTTGCAAAATTAAAGAGCAGGTAAATAACGCTCAATTGCTGATGTTGTTTTTACGCATTCATCAATAATTTTCGCGCTGTTTTCTCCTTGTTGCCAAAATTCAGGAGCTAGCCCAAGAAAATCTGCTCCTTGTTTGGTGGCTTCAATCGCTTGTTCTGTTGATGAGATATCCCATGCGACACAGGGAGTGCTAAAGAGTGAGACCCACCAATTAATTTCTGGTGGACGTTCGAATTCTTCTAATTCTCTTTGATGATTATCTTGATCAAAGAGATTTATAGCTACGTAAGAACATCCTTCTTCAGCAAATATCATAGCTTTGTGGCGAGATTGTTTTGCTTTTATACCAATTATGACGTCTTCGCTTAACGTCTCTATTGCTGCTTTGAAAATGTCCTCGTCATCATCACTTAAGTGGATGCCGTCTGCGTTTAAAGATTTGGCAAGAGGGACGTTGTCTTCTATCAGGACGGCGATGTTTACGGCTTGAATGTCTTTTACAAGTTCTTTTGAGCATAATGACTTTGGGTCATTTTGCTTGATTAAAAGAGAGGAAAGGGGCGCGAATTCAGTTGTGTTTATTTCTTTAGCTATTGTTTTGATGTCATCTAGTGGCGTCTCGGTTAAAGAGAGATCCATGATTAGGTAGATCTGAGGAGGGGGAGCAAGTTCTAGTTCAGTTTCATTGGTTGTGTTCATAGTGTTATATCTC
>CAXIDO010000339.1:0-3369 GCA_964022745.1 uncultured Methyloligella sp.
GTTTCTAAAATTTCGGGGTCGGTTAGTCGTGAGTTGGTCATATGGGTATGAATGGCAGCTGCACCGTCAAACCCTTCTTGGTTTTTGTAGGGAGGACCAGCGGGTGCGCCTGAACAGAGTGTTTCATAATATTGGTGGGTTTTATTGCCGAATGTGAGGTTGTTCATTGTTCCTTGGGCTAAACCAAGAACGCCGAATGCGCCATAGAGACAGTTCGTTACCACTTGGCTTGTTTCGACATTGCCTGCAACAACGGCTGCCGGGCTTACTGGTTTAAGGAGAGATTTTTCAGGGATGATGATTTCAACTGGCCGCAGGCATCCTGCATTCATTGGAATTTTATCTGCTATGATAGTTCTGAGGACATAGAGAACGGCTGCTCTTGTAACTGGTTCTGGTGCGTTGAAATTGTTTTCGGCCTGTTTACTCGTGCCTGTGAAATCTATGGTGAGTTTTTTTGATTTGGCATCAGGAATGATGTGTACTGTGACTTGAGTTCCCTGGTCCATTTGGCAGGTGAAGTGTCCTTTTAATTTACCTTCTTTTTGCTGGGTTTCTAAATTTTCAATAAGACTGTGGACGGCGTTTTCGGCTTGGGTTTGGACAAACTCCATATAAGCTGTGAAAACTGCTTCGCTAACTTCGCCAATAGTTTTTATGAGTTCCTTCATCCCTTTGGCATTGGCTGCGAGTTGGGCTTTTAGGTCTGCGATATTTTGTTTTGGATTTCGAGCTGGGTAGTTTTGGTCTGTTAGAAGTTTTAAAACGGCTTCTTCCCTGAAGATGTCATTTTCGAGGAGTTTGAAGTTCTCAATTAGAATGCCTTCTTCATGAATGGTTTTGGCGTTCGGGCTCATTGAGCCGGGTGCTATGCCGCCGATATCCGCATGGTGACCACGAGAGGCAACAAAAGCAACAAGCTTTTCTTCATAAAAGAGGGGGGAGATGACCGTGATATCTGGTAGGTGCGTGCCGCCACTATAGGGGGCGTTGATCATATAGGCGTCACCTTCACTCATGCTATTGGGGTTAGCTTTGATCACAGCTTCAACGGCCCTGTCCATTGAGCCTAAATGGACAGGCATGTGTGGGGCGTTGGCGATGAGCGCGCCTTTCGCATCAAAAATGGCACATGAAAAGTCAAGACGTTCTTTTATGTTCACTGATTGAGCAGTGGCTCTCAGAGCTTCCCCCATTTGTTCTGCAATAGACATAAAAAGATTATTAAATAACTCCAGGCGAATGGGGTCGGCTTTTTTTGTGCTGATGGTTTCATGTCGCGCGATTTTTTCTTCACGCGCCATGATCATGTTTCCCTCTTTCGTTTTATTGAGAGACCACGTTTTTGGTATGAAAATGGTTTGATGATCGGTGATCAGGAGCGCTGGACCTTTGATCTTTTTTTCCAGGGATGTTTTGTTTTTTTCATCATGTAGTGTGGCTTGATGCCATTCGCTATTATGAAAAATGTTTATTATTTCTTGATTGTCTTTTGAAACCTTTTCTGTTTGTTGGCTTGTATAGGTGTTTTCAGAACTCGTGTTTGTTTCTGTTGAGCTTGGATCTATGGACACTTCAACTTCAATTTGTTGAAGAATGATTGGAGTTTGAGGTTGAAGAAAACCGAATTGTTTTAAGTGTGCCTGCTCGAATTCTTTTTGTATTTCTTGAGGGTTGATTAAAGGCGCATCATTTAAGAGGACGGGGATTTTTGTTTCTTGCGCTTGATAGGATAAGTAACAGGTTGTGGATTTTTGAAGATTGAGTGCTTTGTCTGCGGCTAAATTAATTTTGGTTTTTAACTCAGCTTCGGTTTGCTTTGTTAGGGTAGTTTTTAACTGCTTGAATTCATCTTTATTAATGGTTGATAGGGCATGTGTGACCATTTTACTTTTTCGTGCAGATTGTTTGGCTAATCCCATTCCGTAAGCTGATAAGAGGCTTGAGTGTTTGTGGATGAAGATTTTTTTCACACCCAATAGCTCGGCGATGTCTGCTGCATGTTGACCGCCAGCGCCGCCATAACATTGAAGGGTGTAATCTTTTACATCTATGCCGCGCTCGATAGATATTTTCTTTATGGCAGCGGCCATGCTTTCATTGGCGATTTTCAAATAACCTTCAGCGCAGCTTTCAGCTGTGAGGTTCGACCCAGATTGTTCGTTAATTTGGTTTGCGCGCTTTTCGAAAGCGTTTTTTACAGCCTCAAGGTTTAGTGGTTCGTTTTGATCCGCGCCGAAAATATGCGGGAAATGATCTTTGTTGATGCGGCCTGTCATGAGGTTGGCATCTGTGACGGTTAAGGGGCCGCCTTTGCCATAACTCATGGGGCCTGGGTTTGCCCCGGCGCTTTCTGGGCCAGTGGCCAGTCTTTGGTTTTTGTAAGTGAGAATGGAGCCACCGCCAGCGGCGACGGTGTGAATGTGAAGCATTGGGGACTGGAGGCGGTGGCCTGCGATTTCTGTTTCGAAGCTCACATCATAGTTGCCTGCAAAATGGGCTACATCGGTTGAGGTGCCGCCCATATCGAAACATAAGATTTTATTGATGCCTGCATTCGCCGCTGTTTGCGCTGCACCTACGATGCCGCCGGCTGGGCCTGACAAAATTGCATCCTTGCCATCAAAATTATCATAAGAGGTTAGCCCGCCTGACGAGGTCATGAAGGTGAGATCGATATTTGGTGAGTTAGTATTTGATGTGTTGATGTTTAGCTTGTTAGCTATTTGGGATGTGTAGTGATGCAAGATTGGTGACAGGTAGGCATCTATCACCGTTGTATCACCTCGCGGTATATATTTTATCAGCGGGCTGGTTTTATGGCTGGTGGAGATTTGTGTGTAACCGATTTCTTTGGCACATTTGGCGACTGCTTGTTCGTGAGCTGGGTATTTATAGCTGTGCATGAAAAGAATGGCTACTGAGCGCAAGCCATTGTCAAATTGCTTTTGTAGAATTTCTTTGGTTTTTTCTATGTTGAGAGGGATGATTATGGTGCCATCAGCATTTATACGTTCTTCGATAGCTAAGGTTTTGCTATAAAGCATTTGAGGTTTGATGATGTTTAACGCGAAAATATCTGCTCTGGCTTGGGTGCCGATTTCCAATACATCTGATAGACCTGAACTTGTTAATAAGAGAGTTGGTTCTCCTTTATGCTCAAGGAGAGCATTTGTTGCGACGGTTGTTCCCATTTTAATCGTATCAATCATATGGGCTGGAATAGGCTCATCTGGATTAAGCTTAAATGATTGTCTTATGCCTTCGATGGCAGCGTCTTCATAGCTTTCCGGATTTTCAGAAAGGAGCTTAAGGGGGTGTAAATCACCATTTGGGGCTTTTGCCAGGATGACTGTGAATGTGCCTCCG
>CAXIDO010000340.1:0-3365 GCA_964022745.1 uncultured Methyloligella sp.
GCTAGCATAGTGCAGGAGGCTCTTGAAGGTTTTGCTTCTGGTAGGTTTGATAGCCAAGCGGAAGTAAAACGTTTTCTGGAAAGTCAGCCAAATTTCCCGAAAGATTTACCCAATGGTTTAATCCGTAATCAACGCGTTACTGATATTCTGAAACGTGAAACTTATGCCGGATATATGGAAGTTCCCAATTGGGGTATTCCAATGCGTAAAGCGCATCATGAAGGGCTGATAACTTTGGAAACCCACCAAAAAATACAAGAACGTATGAAGAAAGGTGCAAAGGTTCCGTCTCGAAAGGATATCCAAGAGGACTTCCCTTTGAGAGGCTTTGTGACATGCGGTGATTGTGAAAAGCCCTTAACGTCTTGTTGGTCAAAAAGCGCAGCTGGAAAAAAGCATCCCTATTATCTGTGTTTCAATCGCGACTGCAAAAGCAATCGAAAATCTATTCCGCGTGACAAACTTGAAAATGAGTTCGCTGATTTGTTGAAGAAGTTGCAACCTTCTCAGAAATTATTTGATATTACCCAAGCGATGTTTCGCAAGGCTTGGGACATACGGCTCAAACAAGTAAATATACATAAAGTAACAATGGAAAAAGAGTTCGTTAAAATAGAAAAACAGATTGAACAATTAGTTGACCGTGTTGTTGATTGTCAGAGCTTAACCACAGTATCAGCCTATGAAAAACGGATTGCAAAACTTGAAAGAGAAAAGCTGATTATTACTGAAAAACTCACAAAAAAAGCTCATCCAAAACGTACTTTTGATGAAATGTTCGAACGCGCTTTACGATTTCTTGCAAACCCTTGTAATCTTTGGGAATCTAACCGTATTGAAGACAAGAAAACAGTACTAAAACTGTCGTTTTCTCACAGATTACCTTACTGCCGCAAAAATGGATTTCGAACGCCGCGAGTATCTGTTCCATTTAAGTTTTTTGACAATTTTACAGGAAAATGTGAAATGGCGCGCCGGGGAAGATTCGAACTCCCGACCCCCTGATTCGTAGTCAGGTACTCTATCCAGCTGAGCTACCGGCGCCTAATCGAAATGCCATGGGTTGGCACTGATTACTATGTTTGAAGGGTTTACCCTTAAAGTCTTTATAAAATGCAAATTTATCAGAACTTTATTTTAAATTACCTTCAAGTCAGGCGGTATTACTAGCCGCTTCATTAGCCAATTGCAAGAGGCTTTTATAAGAAAATTTCTGTTTTTATATTTTTTATAAATTTATTTTCTCTCTCGGCTATTCTGCCGCCGAAACGGCAGGCATTCGAGGAGCTGGCTTGCGCCTGGGGAAGCTTTTCTGGGCTTCAGATGCTCACAACGCATCCACTAAGGTACCCACCAAGGCACCATGTCCCTCAGCCAGAAAAAGGCCGTGGTCCTTCATTATACTTCTAAGGCGTTGCTTTTATTTTTCAAATCAGAAAACAAGATTATCCATGTTAAATTGAATTCCCGCCGTTACCGTTTTCTGGTAGTTGGATTTGGAAATGCGCGCCAGCATCGTTGTTTTTATAGGTAATCGAGCCATTGTGGGCCTGGATAATCTCTGCTGAGATGGCTAAGCCTAAACCTGTGCCACCTTTTCTTAAGCTGCCTTTAAAGGGCTGAAACATAAATTCCTGCGCTTTCTCCGGAACGCCAGGGCCCGTATCTTTGATATCTATAATATTCAGATTGCCTTCTTTGTTTAGTTCAATGCTCACAGTATCTGGTGTTGAGCACTCTGTTTTGGCGTCCAAAACTTGAACACTATTGCGGATCAAATTGCCGAACACACGGTACAACTGCTCATAGTCACCGTAAATTTGTGTATTTTCATCTATATCTATTTGGATATTTACACGTGCTTTCGGCAAACCGAGCTCTTCAAAAACTTCATTAAATAAATCAAATATTTTAAAATTTGACCTACTAAGATCTTTCTCATCTTCAATTTTGCCATATTGCAAGGTCTCTGAACAAAGCTTAATAGCCCGGTCAATTGAGCGAACAAGCCTTGGTGTCACCCGTTGTACCGTTGGGTCATCAACACCGGTTAACCTATCGGAAACGAGCTGGGCTGTGCCGAGCATATTGCGTAAATCATGATTAATTTTACTCACTGCTCCACCTAGATTGGCCAATCTGTTTTTTTGCTTTAGCAGTGATGCCAAATCTGTTTGGAGCGCAAGAAGCTCGTTTTCAACCGTTCCGATTTCATCTGTTCGCCCGCTTGGAATTACTCGGCGATCTGGGTCTTGTGGATTTTCGCTGAAGTGCATCATGTTTTCGGTTAACTGGCCGATTGGTGCAACAAGCAAACGGTTCAACGCTAAGTAAACAAGAGCAGCACTGAAAATTGAGATGATGATCGACAGCCCTAAAATGTTAAGCGCGAAGCTTATCATATCTTTTTTTAGGGGGCCTTGAACCATAAGCACTTCTAAAAATTGTACTTCAGACATTTCTGGCTTATCGACCACGCGTATTAATAAATTATCTGGCTGAAAGTAAACCGCAATTGCGTCACGTATGAGAGATAAGAAATTTTGCTGACGCAAATCAAAATGAGCCATAATTGCGCGGGGCATTGGTGACTGAAGAATGAGTTGACGACGATTACCCTTTTTAAGCGCAACCGCATAAACCTGAGCATTATTGAGTAATTCCCAGCGCAATTTTTCCGGGACCTGATTATTAGGTGCAGCTTCAACGGCAAGCGCAGCGATTTGTGCTGCACTCATGCGTTCGTCAATCCAATTTTTTCGAAAATTGCCGATTGAAGGCAGAAAGATTAAAATCTCAGCCAACATGACAAAGAGAGCAGTTAACAACAGCAGTTTAGCTGATAGACTAAAGCCAGTGGCCACTCTTTTATTTGATTGAAAAAACCTCACGTTTCATCTTCCCGCCCCTCACGGGCAAATTTTGTTAAGCTCATATTTAAACTACTTTCTTATTTTTTACCTATAGAAACTTCTATTGGCAAAGAAATAAGATGAGAATGGTAACCAGCAGTTTCCCGATTGGCTCGGCCACTCAAGCTAAGCCCGTTTGTGCTGGCACCTTCTTTTTATCAACCAAATTTGGCTAAAAACTTAATGACCTTTCTCAACATTGGGCTCATTAATTTTGGCTGAAAATATGTGTATGCAACGCGTTTATTAATCTCACTCAAAGTTGGATATGGAGAGACAAACCCTGTAAACGCCTTGATATTCAAATTTGACGACATTGCCAGTGACCACATTTGAATAAGCTCGCCTGCATTTTCACCAACGATAGAAACCCCTAAGATCTTGCCTTTACGGGTTGTGACTAATTTTACAAGACCGTCCGTTTTTCTCTCGGCTTGTGCCCGGTCATTTTCA
>CAXIDO010000341.1:0-3364 GCA_964022745.1 uncultured Methyloligella sp.
TTGCAATTAGCGCAGTTTGGAGCACTCTCTATATGATTCCCCTCTTAAATTCTGTTTCATCACTTTCACGAACCTACGATGTTTGGTTCTGTGACATATGGGGCGTGATGCATAATGGTGAAACGGCGTTTCAAAGCTCTATTGAGGCATGTCAGACTTTTCGTGAAAAGGGCGGCGCTGATGGTACAGGCGGGCGTGTGATCTTGCTTACCAATGCGCCGCGGCCAGATTTTTCTGTGGCTGAGCAGCTTGAAGGATTTGGGGTGCCTGCCAGTTGTTATGATGGCATTGTTTCATCTGGTGATGTCTCTCAGCACCTTATTCGTTCATTTGAGGGGAAGCAGTTTTATCATCTGGGCCCGAGTAGGGATTTGCCTGTTATTGAAACAGCTGGCCTTAATCCCGTTCCCCTTGAACAGGCGGATGTGATTTTACTGACCGGATTGTTTGATGATGAAACTGAGGGGCCAGAGGATTACCGTGAGATGCTGACAAGCTCTGTTCAGCGAAAATTGCCATTGATCTGTGCTAATCCGGATTTGCAGGTTGAGCGGGGCACACGGCTTGTTTATTGCGCCGGTATTTTGGGCCAGCTTTATGAAGAGCTTGGCGGCGAAGTGTTTTATGCGGGTAAGCCGTATCTTCCTGTTTATGAGCTAGCGCAAAAGAGATTAAAAGAACTTTTCCCAAACCAAGCTTATGATCAATCACGTATTTTATGTATTGGGGACGGGATGAAGACGGATATGCCAGGGGCCTTAAATGCGGGGTTTGATGCGCTGTTTGTGGCAAGCGGTCTGCATGTGGGAGCTGAGTTTGATCAAGCTTTGCTTGATGGATTGTTTGCGGAATTTGATGCGAAGCCAATTGGGGCGCTTAGGCAGTTTGGGTAAGTGTAAAATAAAAAACCTGGACCATTTTCATGGTGCCAGGTTTTTTGTTTTTAAATCGATAATATTAATTAGTGGTTGACCACTTAAAAAAGATTGTCGATGTCGTTTTGGCTTACGGCTTCGGCGTCGTCTTGAGGGCCGTGAAGGATGAGGTCATCTTTTCTTTGTAAGCGCTCCAGGAAAGCAGTTTCATCAAAATCTCTGCGCTCTTTCTCGTTTTCTATACCGAGGAAGTTTGCGATTTTATGAATGCGATAATCTACGAAGTCCAATGTTTCAACAACGCGGTTGATCCGTTGGCCTGTGATATCCTGGAATGAGCACGCTTCGAAAATTTCCATGATATTGCTTTCTACCGTAGTGTGGTAGGTTGCCGGATCTTGAGGATCTGCTGTCATGATTGTTTCAGCTGCTTCCATGATGCGGTTTGTTGCATCTTCGGTTGCTTTTACAACGAGCTTTAATTCATTTTCTGCGCTTGATAGTGGGTCTACATCTTCTTTTGTATTTAGAAGTTGCATGTCGTCGCGTGTTTCGCTGATTTTTTCCATGATTTGATGGAAATCATTACCGACGATCGTATCTAAACGATTTAGAAATTCTTTTAAGGTTTCTACTGAACTCTGTGCAAGATGTAGGACTTCTCCAAGAGAGGCCTCATCTTTTTCAACATTCGAGAGCTCATCACCTAATGTCTCGCACCTAAGTTTAGGTACGGCTTGGCTGGCTTTGGCCATGTTATTTTACTCCTGCTACTAAATACAAATGCAGATAAATTAAGGAAATGAGGCCTTGAATTGCCGGCCTTCATTTCCTTGAATTTATTATTCGCCGAAAACCGCGTTAATTTTGGCGCTGAGTGTCGCTGCATTAAAGGGCTTCACAATATAATTGTTCACGCCTGCTTTTTTCGCAGCAATTACGTTCTCAGTTTTAGATTCAGCTGTCACCATGATGAAAGGTGTTTTCATCAGGTTTTCATCTGAACGAACTTCTTTTAGAAGTTCATAGCCAGTCATTGGCTCCATATTCCAGTCTGAGATGACCAAGCCATACTGTCTTTGTTGCATTTTCGCTAATGCTTCAGTTCCGTCAGCAGCATCATCGATGTCGCTAAAGCCAAGTTGTTTTAGCAGATTCCGAATGATGCGGATCATTGTTTTATAATCATCAACCACCAGAACTGGCATTGAAAGATCAATAGCCATTACGCTCTCCATTTCCCCTATTAGAGCAGGTTTCCCTGCCAGTTACGCAACGCGCCCTATTGGGCCACTTTTACAAAATTTAAGTGAGCAAAGACCTGCCTATGCCCAACAATCAGATTTATACAATAACCAGAGGTACTAAAAATTAGGTTAATGGCCGGGGGAATACTGTAAAAAAATTTTAAGAGACTGGCTTTTTTCAATTTATTTCGGTTCAAAATATCAATTTGAAGATGAATTTTTCTATTTTGTGCTTGATTTGATCTCAAAAATCATCATTTGGGACATATTTCTCTTTTTTTAATCAGGATTTATGCGGAATAACCTTGATGAGTGGCGGCGGCTTGGGTAGTGTCGCGCCAACTATAAAGAGGAATGAAATTATGACGAATCCTGCCACTGGTGGTTATTATATTGAAGATCTTGAGATTGGAATGGAAGAATCTTTCGTTAAAGAGGTGACGGAAGAGCTGATTATTGCTTTTGCTGAAATTTCAGGCGATACCAATCCAGTGCATCTTGATGAGGAATATGCCAAAACCACACGCTTTAAAGGGCGGATTGCGCATGGGCTTTTAACGGCTGGTTTCATTTCAACTGTTTTGGGTACTAAGTTACCTGGTCCAGGTAGTATTTATTTGCACCAGGACCTTATTTTTCGTGCTCCTGTTCGTATTGGTGATGTGGTTACGTCATCTGTGAAGGTTGAAAAAATTAATTTTCATCGCCGCGTTGTGACTTTAAGTTGCTCTTGCACTGTTAATAATCGAGTGGTGATTGGTGGTGAAGCGGTGATGATGGTGCCGCCGCGCGAAGCTTAATCTTAAAACTCACTATACATTATAAAACTCTTATAGATGCTAGCTTTTGTCTATGTTGCATTGCTTCTTGCTTGAAGGCGGTCTTCGGTAAGTGTTGCGCTTTGTTGCTGACTTGTTTATTGCAAAGGCTAGCAATCGTTTTGCGTTTCCCTTGAGTGTTTTAATTCATGACCGTGAGTTTTAATAATGTTAGACCTTTCTTCATATAAGACGTTTCCAGACACTATGAATGGGGCTGTTCTTGCGATTGGAAACTTTGATGGTGTTCATTTGGGGCATAAGGCTGTTCTCACTTATGCACTAAATATTGCTGCGAGGCGCAATGTTTCAGCTGGTGTGATGTTTTTTTCACCTCATCCTCGACAATTTTTTTCTCCTGACACACCACTATTTATGCTTGCAAACCCACGGCAAAAACGGGCTGAGTTTCAAAAAATTGGTT
>CAXIDO010000342.1:0-3298 GCA_964022745.1 uncultured Methyloligella sp.
AGTTAAGATATCAAAATCAGCGCCATTCCAAACAAGTACGCCTGTGCCATCCAGAGTTTCAGCCCAGAGATAGTCGTTTGAACTTCCATCAATGACAAAGGCATCTCTAAAGGCTGTGCCTGTTACAAACTGTGTTTGGCCTGCAATGTCTGCTATTTCATTTACGGCTGTTTCCCCTGCGATCCAATCAGCGATCGAGATTGTCTCACCTGATGCAAATTCGACTAAATCTGCATTGAAAACCGTATCAGTGCCCTGGCTCACTGCACCAGTTCTATTGTCAGTTATGGTCACTGATGTATCTGCATTCGCGGTTAAAGTATAATCTGCGAATGTACCTGTGTAAAAAATAGTGTCGATGCCAACACCGCCATTGATGAAATCATTGCCGCGACCACCTGTGATACGGTCATCACCTGGACCACCGTAAAGAAAATCAATGGCATTGCCGCCATCTATTGTGTCATCTCCAAGGCTACCTGAAATAATGTCGGGGCCGTTCGTCCCAGTTAGTGTTTGATTGTCTGTTGTTTGTAGGGCTAAAAGTTCTTCAGGAGTGAATGTACCTGTTCTTGTGAAAGTTAGCTGCTCAATATTAATCAAGGTGTCCTCACCTTGATTATCCATGGCTTCTTCTGTGTCTGTTAACGTCCAGCTGCCATCAGCATTTTGGGTGATAATGTAATCTGCATGAGTACCATAATACATCGCGGTATCAGTTCCACCGCCACCATCAATGACATCATCCCCTGAAAAACCAGTTATCCGCTCATCGGCCTCTGTCCCTACAAGGGTGTCATTTCCAAGGGTCCCTAGAATTTCTTCTTCCATTTGGTACTCATCTACATGTTTTATTTTGGGTCAAAACTGCCCAATTTTTAGCTTCTAACGTTTATAAGAAGTTGATAATGCAAGATAAGTGACAAATTTCAAATCAAATTTATGAAAACTCATTAATATGAGAAATCAGTTAGAGACATTGACTTTGACCTGCGCAAGGCAAGAAAAACATGGATTTCACGCCCCTGATACTGCCGATTACTCTTGCATAGGCTATAAATAGACTTTTAGGGGTCCATAATTTTTAGCTATTTAGGGCGTGTTGGATGATTTTTCGCATAACAGAAGGCAATGCTTCGTCTGCCAATTTATCTCTATTAACCCACTTACATCGCTCAGCATCAGCAAAAAGAGTAAATTCCGCTTCTTCACCTGGTATAATACGAAACACTTTTAGCTCAAGATGAAAATGTGTGAATGTATGTTTGACTATCCCCGGGACTGGCCACCATTCACCTTTTAAAGGTGGTGATTTCAGCATGTTTTCAGCCTGCTCTTTATTCTCAGTCCATTCAGACGTTGGGATTTCCTGCATATTGCCGAGCAAACCGCCCGGAGGTCGTTGATGCAGCAAGACTGCTCCATCTTCCCGAAGAGCAAAAAAGGCAGACCCATAGCGCGTTGGTTTAGGTTTTTTGCTCGCTCTTTTTGGCAAGGTGCTTTCAATGCCCAAATGGTAGCCTTCACATGAACTCGATATTGGACATAAAAGACAAGAGGGATTTTTAGGCGTGCATATGGTAGCACCTAAATCCATTTGAGCTTGAGCAAAATCTCCTGCACGGCGCGGCGGCGTTAGTGTTGTTGCAAATTCTTTTAATTTGTTTTTTACGCCTGGCAGTGGATCTTCAATGGCGAACTGGCGTGCGACAACCCGCTCGATATTCCCATCAACAGGAGTTGCGGTTTCATCAAAGGCAATAGCTGCGATGGCTGCAGCTGTATACGGCCCGATGCCGGGTAAAGTTTCCAGTTCTTCGGCAAAAATGGGGAAATTGCCGTCATATTCTTCGCAGATCAATTTAGCGCACTTATGTAAATTTGCGGCTCGCGTGTAATAGCCCAGACCAGCCCAGGCTCTTCTTATATCTTCATCGCTCGCAATGGCTAAATCTGTTATTGCAGGCCAAAGTGATATGAACTTGTTGAAGTAAGGAATAACCGTTTTAACAACGGTCTGTTGCAGCATGATTTCTGACAGCCAGACATGATATGGGTTTGGTACAACGCCTGGTTTGGCACGCCATGGTAGCTCTCTTTGCTCTTTATCGTACCATTTCAATAATTTAGAGGCGAGTTTCGCTTTATTCTTTTGTGGCTTGGGTTTAGCCGCTGATTTTTTTATTTTTGTTTTTAAAGTGGTTGTTATGGTTTTAAGTGTTTTTTTCGTTGTATTTTTTTTTTTTGATGGCTTTTTTTGTGCTGGTTTGATTTTGTCATTTGCAGCTTTTTCACTGCCCTTTTTCAAAGGGGCCGCTTTTTTCTTACTTTTCAAGCCCACATCAGAGTGAACAGCTTTTCCACCTTTTGGCATCGGTTTCCTCTCGAATCGACTTATCTCATGGTAAGTAATAAATGTCTCTGCTAAAAGACATATAATCGCTTTATTGGCGGGGAATGATTTCCGACTAGGCTGTAATCACATAGATAAATGACACCACATAATAAAATGGCATTTGATAACAACAAAAAACAAGCCGGCAAGAGACAGCCAGGCAGTCGACAGGCAGGCAAGAAAAACAGCTCTTTTAAAAAGAGCGATGCAAGGACTGTTGGGCAATTTCTACCTGCTATTACACGGCCTGTGTTTGAGAAATTTGGCTTTCAGCGGGCAGCTCTCTTAACTGACTGGGATATCATTGTTGGTGAACCTCTGTGCCATTTCACATCTCCTGAACAGATTAAATGGCAGAGTGGCAGCAATGAAACAGCTGAAATTGAACAATATGGCCAAAAAACAGGTGCTACCCTCATTATAAGAGTTGAAGGCCCTGCTGCCCTTGAGGTGCAGCATTCCGCACCTCAAATCATAGAACGTATTAATGGATATTTTGGCTATAAGGCCATTGGTTCAGTTCGAATTTTACAGGCTCCTATGACGTCAAAACCGATTAAACGTCCTAAAAAACAGGTTGATCTGGATAAACCCTTGCCTAATGAGCCTGAGGTAAAGAACGTTGATGACAGGCTTGAAGTCGCTTTGAAGAGACTTTGGCGAGGAATACAGTCACGTAAAATCAACGATACAGGAAAAAAGTAGTGGTTTTACCATGAAACACGGAAAATTGTTTTCGTTTTCACATCTGAGGTATTAAAAGAAAAGTTCAAGTTATTTTGTGGCGTGCCGAGCGCGCTTATTTATAGCGCTCATTATCGCTTAGACACAACAACGATTAGACGCAACGTATTGTAAATTATTAAAACATGAAGGCATTTGTTTATGGCTCAGTCTGAAAAA
>CAXIDO010000343.1:0-3292 GCA_964022745.1 uncultured Methyloligella sp.
GAGAGAAAAACAAAAACCAGCCATACGAAGAAGGAGTAACGCCTTTTCGGCGTTAGGACATGGCAGCAGAGCTGCCCGGCGCGTTGCGCCGCACCTCGTAGGCCTGCCGCTTCAGCGGCAGAATAGCCGTGAGAGATTATTATGAAAGTTTATTTCATTGGAGCAGGGCCAGGAGCCGCTGACCTGCTGACCCTAAGGGCAAAAGCTTTGATAGAGCAATGTCCAGTCATTCTTTACGCCGGCTCATTGGTTCCAGATGAAGTCCTAAAATTTGCACCAGAGGGAACCCGCAAAATAAACACAGCCCCTTTAGCGCTGGGTGAAATTGTTGAGGCGTTGAAACAAGCGGCAAGTGAGGGCAAGGATGTAGCAAGGCTCCATTCAGGAGATCCATCACTCTATAGTGCAATTGCTGAGCAATGCGCGCTATTGCGCGAGTTGGACATTGAATATGAAGTAGTGCCTGGTGTTCCAGCTTTTGCAGCTGCCAGCGCGGCTTTAGGGCTTGAGTTGACATTACCTGAAGTGAACCAAACGGTCATTCTCACAAGGACGTCTAAACGTGCCTCTGCAATGCCAGAGGGCGAAAGTTTAAAAATACTTGGAGCATCAAAAGCTCTTTTAGCTATTCATCTATCTGCCAAGAATGCAGATCAAATAATCGAAGATCTTGTGCCCAATTACGGTGAAGATTGCCCTGTCTACATTACATGTGACGTTTCATGGCCAACGGAAAAACTAGTAAAAACAAAGCTCTCTATGTTAAGCGTAACATTAAAAGAGCACGGCATTGAGCGCACAGCCATCATCTTTGTCGGCAAAGCTCTTGACCAGGAATTGGTGAGAAAAAGCGCACTTTACGATAAAGATCATAACCGCCATCTAAAACCGGTTAGTGAATAAATTAACCACCACCTCGGCGAAAAGCGAGGTCAAACTCATCAATGAACTGGGTCTTAGCTTCATCAGACATGCCGTCGAATTCAAGAGTTACTTCCATCTGAGGCAAACTCAATAAGCCTGTTACTTGTCTGTCCGGTAGAATTGTAAAAGAAATAAAAGCTTCACCTGGTTCTTGAGGTATTTTAAAGCGAGTTGAATTCTTATCGAAATTTTCATTTGGCACTAAATGGTCCAAACTTCTAAAAAACTCTGTAGGCTTTGCGCTCATTATTTTTTTAACAGACATAATTAATTTTCCCGAACAGCATCTTATTTTTTGAAAATCATTCTATCATCACTAATCAGAAATGATATTTCACAAAATGAATAAAGGCCACATGAAGTATGTAATGCATACATAGCCAAATGAAAGTGAAGCAGACTATGAGTAATTACAAAAGCCGTTTCAAATCACAAAAGTGAGAAGATGTCTCAAATATGGGAAAATATAGACTAATTAATAAAGCTCAAGCTCAATACGGCGGTTAAGAGCTTCATTTTCAGGGCTATCATTTGGCGCTATTGGTGAGGTATCACCAAGGCCAACTGCACGTAAACGAGCCTTTTTCACACCTGTTTTAATGAACTGATCCATAACAGAACTGGCCCGTAAGCCGGAAAGACGTTGGTTAGTTTCAGGATTACCCCTTGAATCGGTGTGCCCAGAGATGATCACTTTCGTGCGCTCGCAATCTTGCAAAATCACAGAGATATCTTTGACAATCTCAATACTGCCCCGAGATAATCTATGTTGCCCTGGCAAAAATTCGATAGGTTGTTCTTTGAGAATAGAAAGCACGGCATTCTGACAACTTTTGACAGACTTAAGTTCAGAAGGCTCTTCTTTAGCTGCTTCTTTAGTAACAACAGGCTTCGTCTCGCGGTTAACAAGCTTGAGTTTCTTGGGTTTAATTCCTCTATCAAAAAGGTCTTTACGTTCGTCATCGGTCATATATTCAACAACTGGAGATCCGTTTTCATCAGTAGAGTTAGCAGTGGTGGTGTAGCCAAGCAAAAAAACACAAAGAACCCAGAGCCCAAGCCCGAGAAATAAACCTCTATGATTTTGATAGACCGCCATCTTAAAAACCCTCACCCAATATCCGCGCAATTTATGCTCTTCTATCCTTACTAAGAATGAAGCGCACTTGTAAAGACTTAGCCCCAAAGCTCCCCAACAAATGCTTGAGCTTGAGGATAAAGCCCTAGCGCGGTTGTAGGTGGGCAACTGAAGCGCATCAAAAAAGTGCGGTTGCAGGTAGGTATCCCGAAGGAGCACTAAAAGAACATGCAATTGAAACTAAATTTTTCCGCTTTTGACCCAAACCGGAAGTCTTCCTCCAACATATTTAGCAACCTTATAAATAATATTAAAATCGAAATATCATTTGAAGGAAAGCTTCCTACGGATTTAACATATCTTTATAATTGTACCTATCTGTGTGAACTTACTGCCTTTTTTTCACATCCTTTAAGTAGAAGACAGCCAATAAAAATTAGTAATTTCCTGAGCTACCTTTATATCAATTTACCTAAGAAATAAGGTATGAAACAGAAAATTATCAAAATAATAAGTGAGGCAAGTAGGGACTTTTCCTTTGATACTGGAGTAGCTTTATCTCTTTCTGTCATTCGGTCTTGCTTATAGGTCATCAATAGAAATGGGAGACCAAAAATCATAATCCCAAAAAAACTTACTTGGAGAACGCCTAATGCAAATGAAATAAATAGTAATAACATTTCATAGATTTTATAGAGCAGACGCAGTGCGCTAAAGATATGTTTTTTTGATATCATAATAACGCTACCTTTTAATAATAGTAATGAATAAATTTATCAAAACTGACAATCTAAATCTAACAAATATCTATTCAAGACTCTAAAAAATATTTAATCAACAACTTGTGGTTTTGAAAAGAATATCTGAAAAATAAATAGCTCTCAAAGAGGCTTAATTATAATAGAGTGTAATAGAAACATCTCTTTCGGGCCCTAAGTGCCTTTCCTAAATCAGGATCAAGATGTTTGCTAAATGAGCCTGAGCGGGGACTCCATAAGCAAGATAATTTCAAAAATGGAGTAGCTTGTTACAAATCTAAGTAATGAGACATCTCGTGATGAAGTCGTTCCCAATTGAAGTTATTTCAGAGTCTTCTTTCAGTACGAATAACGTTCCAGAAATATGTAAATCGTAGTGAATTCTATTACTTTTTAAATTGGGATAAGACCAATTAGGGCTGCCCACTGAGAGAGTAACGACCACTGATCGGGTCAAAATTAATGGCGTTATGCCAATATATTTTAAATGACTTATCGCGCAGTTTTCGAGTCGTTCCTATTGGAAGGTAGG
>CAXIDO010000344.1:0-3267 GCA_964022745.1 uncultured Methyloligella sp.
TCACCATTTTTATCTTTAAACTTGAGGAGGCCAGTGACTTACCAGTTTTTCATCCAATCGGGACGTGCTTCATAAGCAAGTGATTTCTCAGCTGTTCCGTTTGGATAGATGGTGTCAATGATATTCAGGCGTGCCATCGCACCAACAGCTGGAGCTGTTAGATAGAGAAGAGCGATGAAGACAAGAGCCCAACCGGCTGACCAACGTGCATCTGCTACTTTTGGAACTGTGAAGAAGCGAATGATCACGTGAGGTAGACCGGCTGTACCAATCATCAATGAGAATGTGAATAAAACCATATTAATCACGGAAGATGGTGTACCATTTTGTGCTGTGTATTCTCTAAAGCCAAGTTCTGTTACAAGTTGATCAAGACGGCTTAGTAGTGCCTGACCTGATTCAACATGGTCTCCGAAAAGACCTAAGGCTGGTACCGGGTTGCCTGTTAATTGTAACGAGATGAAGATGGCCGGGATTGTATAGGCTGTGATCAATACGCAGTATTGAGCAACCTGTGTGTATGTCACGCCTTTCATGCCACCTAGAACAGCATAGAAGAACACTACGCCTGCACCGATCATAAGACCGACTGTATTGTTAACTTCAAGGAAGCGAGAGAAGGCCACACCAACACCTGTCATTTGGCCAATCACATAAGTGATTGAAGCAACGATCAGACAGATAACCGCGATGATGCGTGCTGTTGGGCTGTAGAAGCGATCCCCAATAAATTCGGGAACTGTGAATTTGCCAAATTTACGTAGGTAGGGTGCTAGCAGGAGAGCAAGTAGCACGTAACCACCAGTCCACCCCATAAGGAAGGATGAATTGATATAACCACCAAAGGCAATGAGGCCGGCCATTGAGATAAATGAAGCGGCTGACATCCAGTCAGCGGCTGTTGCCATACCGTTTGTGATTGGGTGAACGCCGCGACCAGCTGCGTAAAATTCTGATGTGGTACCGGCGCGGGCCCACACTGCGATGCCGATGTATAGCGCAAAACTTGCACCTACAAACAGCAGATTAAGGGTATATTGATCCATATCTCAGCTCCTATTATTCGTCAACGCCATGTTCTTTGTCTAGTTTGTTCATACGCCACGCGTAGAAGAAGATCAGACAAAGAAAGACAAGAATTGAACCTTGCTGAGCGAACCAAAACCCGAGATCGGTTCCTCCAACTTTTATATCTGCAAGGAGTGGACGTAATAGGATGCCACACCCAAATGAGACGAATGCCCATATGATGAGTGAAACAATTATTATTCGAAGGTTTGTTGACCAGTAGGCGCTATTATTACCGCCCCCGGTTTTATTTGATGAGTTTGTATCAGTCATTTCTTCCCCTTTAAGTTTTTTTGATCGGAAGCTCGGTTCTGATTTCATCAGTCATGATCTTAACCGGCATCTGATCTTTATTATTTACTTAAAACTCTGCGTTTGTGATTTTGGCAGAATGGACCTTTTGCAAGATTGGCTACGTCGCACACGATTGGTGCAGTGTTGCACGATCTATGACTTGAGGTCCTGAGCGCAGTGAGCATAGGCACATGTCATGGGCACATGTTCCGCTGCGGTTCTTCTTGTGCCGGGCCAGCTTTGTTATGAATGCGAGTGCATATTATTTTGCAGCCGGTGCCCAGAGGAGAAAGGAAAGGCATTACGTTTATGGTTTTTATGATTATTTGCTATCAGTAAAAGCCCGTAAATCTCCTACGTAAGTTGTAGAATAAGCATAAGTGCATCGCAAGTATAAATCTATAAAAATGAATATATGAACGCTTATAAAAACGTTTGTGTGGGAATTTTACAAATGAAATGGGGAGATAAATTCTTCTATGGTTAAGTTTATAGGTTAACTGTTGGTACTATGATATGATCCGCGCATCTCTCTAGGCTTTTGTATTATTTTACCTCTAGACAGTTTGTCTGAGGAGAGAATTAATCAAATTGAATTTTCTTTGTGCGGAGTTTCTTAAGGCTGCCTCTTTTTGTTTTGCCATCAAGGCGCTTCTTCTTGGCTGATAATGTTGGTTTGGTTTTTATACGGCGTTTTGGAGTTCTTGCTGCATTTCTAATAATTTCAAATAGACGTTGCCGGGCATCGCGGCGGTTTAGTTCTTGTGTGCGGTGTCTATCTGCGAAAATAATCATTATGCCTTCTTTAGTGAGGCGGGTGTCTTGCAGGTCTAAAATTTTTTTGCGGATATATTCAGGTAAATTGGGGGACCTTTTAACGTCAAAGCGAAGTTGTACAGCTGTTGCGACCTTGTTTACATTTTGCCCGCCCGAGCCACCGGAGCGCACGAAACGTTCCACAATTTCATTGTCGTAGAGGTGAATTTTCTCTGTGACTTTGATTTTAATGTTGAATACTCCTAGAAGCTGCTTTTTAGATTAAACTTTCTTGAACGTCTTTTGTCCAGCCAACAAAAATTATTTTTTCTGCTTCAATTACGGGGCGTTTAATTAAAGTGGGATTGTTTTCTAGTGTGGATTGAGTTTTCTCTTTAAGGGCTGCTTCTTGTTCGGCTTTAGAAAGTGTTCGCCAAGTGGTAGATCTTTTGTTGAGTAACTTTTCTATGCCAACTGAGCTAAGCCATGTTGGTATTTTCGAAGAGAGGTCTGCTTCAGCTCTAATATCAACAAAGTCATATTCTATGCCTTTTTGATCAAGGGCCTTCATAGCTTTCTTACAGGTGTCGCAGTTTTTCAAACCATAGAGATTTAGCTTTGCCATTTTGATCTTTCACATTTTTTATTTAGACTTGTTCTTTTGAATAAATGGAAAAATTAATCACTGCAAACTCTATTTTCAAACTTCATTATTTAGTCGTTATCCAATTTGCTTATGTCGCCTACTTTGTCTATGTCAAAAAGGATATGAGGGGACGTCACTTCGACTAGTTTTAACTGGTCTTTGTTTTGCCGGATGATTTCTTTAGCTCCGTGATCGCCGCTTAATGTGGAGAGCTTTTCAAAATGAGTTTTACTAAATAGAACCGGGTGACCAGGCGTGCCTTGATAAGTGGGGCGAAAAATGGATTTCTTATTTATCGTTTCAGTTTTTTGTTCTTGAGCGTAGTTGTGGCTAAGTTTCGTTATAATGCCTTTCGATACTTTTGGCATATCAGCCAAACAAATAAAAACGCCTTCACTGTTTTGAGGGAGGACTGACATTCCTGCTGCTATTGAAGCTCCCATGCCTAGTTTGTAGTTTTCATTATGGATCATACCTAGTTCATGGGCATATTATCATTTTAT
>CAXIDO010000345.1:0-3258 GCA_964022745.1 uncultured Methyloligella sp.
GAGCGAAATCAGCAACGTCTCTTAGCTCTGTTTGGGCTTCTTCATTTGTTATCAGTTGTGGCATGTTTGACAAGTTGCCGCTTGTCATAATTAATGGCTCATCAAATTCAGCCAGAAGTAGATGATGCAAGGGGGTGTTTGGAAGCATGATGCCTATTTCATGCAAACCAGGTGCAATGGCTTCTGGTAAGCTATCACTTCCCTTTTTGACACTCGTTTTTTTCACCAGGACAATTGGAGCAGCTGAACTTTCAAGTTGCGTCAATGCTTCTTCTGAAAAGAGACCGATCTCTTTTGCCTGCGCGCTATCTTTGCACATCAAAGCAAAAGCTTTATTTGAACGCTTTTTTCTTTTGCGTAATGTTTCGACTAGAGCGCCATCTCTTGCCAGACAACAAAGATGAAAACCGCCAAGCCCTTTTATTGCACCAATGAAACCAGCCTTAATCAGCTCTGCAGCATTTTTAATGGCATCTTCCTGGTTTATGTCGATCGATGGCTCTGTTGTTTCGCTCAACCATTTAAGCTCTAGTACGGGCCCGCAGTTTGGGCAGGCGATGGGTTGTGCATGAAAACGTCTATCGCCCGGGTCGTCATATTCTTTTTGGCATTGATCGCACATTTTAAAAGGCGCCATTGAGGTAGCGCTTCTGTCATAAGGCGCTTCATAGATGATTGAGAGCCTCGGGCCGCAATGTGTGCAATTGGTAAAGGGATAGTTATATCTATGCTCAGTTGGTGATGTTATCTCTTTAATGCATGCCTTACAGGTGGCGGCATCTGGTGAGATTTGGGTTTGCATTTTGCCTTGTTTGCTAGGGCGAATTGTAAAGCACTGAAATGGCTGGAATTTAACACCGTTACTGATTTCTATTTTTGTAATTTTTGCAAGCGGTGGGATTTCAGCTTCTAAACGTTTTAAGAATTTCTCTTGTTCATCCTCACAGAAATTCAGGATGATTTGCACACCTTGCCCGTTGTTTAAAACTTCACCTTTCAGCCCCATGTCATTTGCCAACTGCCAGACAAAGGGACGAAACCCAACGCCTTGCACAATACCTGAAATGGTTATTAAGCTTGTTTTATGCTTGTTGGTTTCATGAGGCATTAAAATTTAACCGCTTATTTTGATTTGCTTTTTCATAAACTATCAAGAGCGGTACGGCTTGTCAGTTCTATTTCTTGATATGGCTTAACAGAGAGAAGGGACATTTGGTAGCACGACGACAAGAGAAGGCTGTGCGCATACTCAATCACTCTTACTCACTATTTTACAATCTTTAACTCACCTTGAAGGCCATTGAGAAAATCTTTTGCTGGAACTGATTTTTTTCCTTCTCGTTGCACTTCAAGAAGTTGGATGCATCCTGTTTCACACTCTATGATTAATTCATTTTCATTTTTATTTTGAACTGCATTTTCCTGATCTTCTGGAAGTGCTGATCTGATGATTTTTATCCGCTCTGTTTTATCATTTGCTTTAAGCATTTCAAACCATGCACCTGGAAATGGACTTAGACCACGGATGTGGTTGTGAATGTCTTCAGCTGATCCGGACCAATTTATTTTGCTCTCAGTCTTTGAGATTTTTTTAGCATAAGTCACGCCGTCTGTCGGCTGCGGTGTTGGAACAAGAGAGCCGCGCTCTAAGGCATCAAGGGCGCGGCCTAACAGGTCTGCGCCTCGGACCATCATTTCGTCATGCAAATCACCGGCTGTCATTGTCTCACCAATGGGGATGTGCTCACTTAATAGAATATCACCTGTGTCTAATCCTTCATCCATTTGCATGATCATAACGCCAGTGCCGCTATCTCCTGCCATAATCGCACGTTGGATAGGCGCCGCGCCGCGCCATCTTGGCAACAAAGACCCATGAACATTAAGGCATCCATACTCGCACGCCTCTAAAATGGATTTGGGAAGCAAAAGACCGTAAGCTACAACAATAGCAATATCCGCGTTTAAGGCTTTAAACGCTTCTATCTGCTCTTCTTTTTTCAAAGATTTGGGTGTGTAAACATTCAACCCAGCTTGTTCTGCAAACTCATGAACTGGTGTTTTGCGCACCTTGCCACCGCGACCTGCTTTTCTTGGTGGCTGGCTGTAAACGCCGACTACCTCATGGCCCTTATTCATGATTTCAGCTAATGTTGGAATTGAGAATTCTGGCGTTCCCATAAAAATTACACGCAAGGTCATGATGGTCTCTTTTGGTCTGTTTGGGGCACTATATGCTTATTAAAGTGCTACCGACTTTTTAGCTTTGGCGAATTTTTTAATTACCCGGTCTCTGCGTAATTTAGAGAGATAATCAATAAAAAGCACGCCATCTAAGTGATCAATTTCGTGCTGAACGACTGTAGCTAGTAGTCCTTCACACTCTCTTTCCTGTTCCTTGCCCTCTTCATCACGATACCCGACTTTTACAATCGCTGGTCGTTCGATTTCTGCGAAATATTCAGGGATGGAAAGGCAGCCTTCTTCATAAAGAGAGAACTCATCTGAAGAGCTTAAAATCTTCGGATTGATCATAATGATCGGTTCTTTTTCGTCATCTTCTTTTTGGGCAGCATCCATGACGATTAATCGAATAGGGATGTTTATTTGCGGCGCAGCCAGGCCAACGCCCGGGGCATCATACATTGTCTCAAGCATGTCTTGCATGAGCGTTTTTAGTTCAGGGGTAATATCTTCAATTGGCGAACAATTCTCCCGCAGCACAGGGTCAGGAATTGTTATTATTTCTTTTAATGCCATTCTCGTCTTTCGTCATTCAAATCAAAACTTGCCTTAGAACTCCTAAACAAGGAGCGTTCTTATAGCAATACTTGCCTTTTTCTTGGCTGATAGATACCTTAATTCTCTTGAAGGTGAAAGAGTTATATAAGGGCTAAACCCTAGTTAACAGAAATAAATATAAGTATTTCTTGAAGCAGAGCTGCTTTACTAAAACTTCTATTCACATCATCATATTAAGTAACAAGCCTATTGGGGACAAGGTTATGACAACAAGCGATACTCAGAACACTATGACAACGTCACGAAGCAAAAACGTGGTTTTTCCTCTTATTTTGCTCGCGCTCTATTTGGTTTTAATGATTTGGCTTGCGATTGATCCCTATAGCCGTGCGACCTGGTTTGCTGAGAATTTACCCGTTTGGATTGTAGTTGGGCTTTTGGTGCTGACCTATCGCTAATTTTAATTTTCAAACCTTTCATACTTTTTGATGTTTTTCTTTCTTTGCTATCATACCA
>CAXIDO010000346.1:0-3243 GCA_964022745.1 uncultured Methyloligella sp.
AAATTAGCACTGAAAAATCACGCATCAAAGCAGCCTCAGTCATTGCGATCATTTCAGGGTTCATAAAAGGTTCGCCACCGGTAAAAGCAATCTCTTTTGTAGAGAGTTTAAGTTGCTTGATCTCATCAAAAAGGGGGAGAATTTCCTCAAGGCGTATATAGACAAGGTCATCATTTTTAGGGCTGGAAAGAATATAACAATGGGCGCACTCAATATTACAAAGAGACCCTGTATTGATCCATAAAGTATCTAATCTTTCGAAAGGAACCTTAGCTCGGGCTTCTCCATCAAGAGTGATATCGGGGTTCGTAAATTTACCCTCAATCGGTTGCCCTGATAATTTAGCTGTTAGTTCATTCATAAGAAATCGTCCCCGTGAAATTATTTTGTAGCTTGTCACTTATAAAGTGGATTCCGGTTTTAAGAAAAATGACAAGCTTAAACAAAGAGATAGAGCATGTCTCTTGAATACAATATAAAGAGATATGCTCTAGGCGAATATAACAGAAGAAAGTGTCTTGTGACTTCACAAAAATACAGAAAATTGTGATGAGAGGGAGCAAAATTAGATCTTTACAAAAAAAAATCAACTTCAAGCAATTAAAACCAATAACATCAAGACATTAAAAAGGGGTCTGTAGGCGTGGTTTTTTGGGTCATGTGGGGATAGCGTATGCTAGTTGATGAGATTTTACGCCATGACCTCATCTTACCAGCAGGCATTGTGTCTTTTAAATTTTTCATACTCTCTAGACGTTTCGTGCTTCGAGATGGTCCAACATAAGCCTCAGTAATGACGAAGGGACGAGGTCGTGTAAGCATTGCATAGACACGGTAATAAAGGGCACTTGGGGCAATCGGCTTGGCCAGTAATTCGTTAACACCAGACTCAAGCGCCTTCAAAACTTTCTCATGATTAGGGGAAGCCGTGATGAGTAAAATGGGGATCCTACGATTGATACAATTCTCGTCACCTCGTATATGACGGGTAAAATCCCCCCCATCCAAATCTCCTAAAAAGAAATCTGTAATAACAAGGTCAAATTTTTGGCTGTAAATGTGTTGAATGGCGTTGCTGACATTGTCTGTCTCTACAAGATTTGTCATTTTGACGCCAAAACTAAGTAACATTTCACGTACCAGTCGGCGCATCATTTTATTATTTTCAATCAACAAAATCTGTTTGGTACCAAAATCAAACTTCTTCTTAGACATCACAACCCCGAATCAACCGACACTTAAAAAAATAGTATGCTCCTGAGAGGGTTAATAAATTTCAAAAAATTGAAAGGATTTAAAACACAAATTGAAGCTTACTCACGAACTTGTCCTTTATGGTCTGTTTTTTCCCAATAAAAAGGTGCGTGTATGAGCTGAAATAAAGCACGGTATGCGGCAAAAGAAATCAAAAGCCAATAAAAGGGCAAAGTGAGAATGGTGAGGACAAAACCAGTTGTTCTTCGAAAACGAAGAGCTTGTGACCCAAGCCACATAGTCGCAAAATAACCAGCCGTTAAGTTGAACAAAGCCAGTCCCCACAGAGGCCCGGTTGTAGGAAAACTCGTTGGCCAGGTAGATGATAAATTTTGTGGCCAAACTTCATAAAAACTTGGTAAATCAGAAAAAGAGAAAGTCCATAGTAACAACCCTAAGAATATGGGATGCAAGAAAGCGGAAAAAATAGGGGCACCAACAACAAGCTGGAAACCAAAGAATTTCCAACTTCCAAGCTCCTTCCATAAAGTAAAAGGATGGCGCATGTGAACATAATAAGTTTGCATCCAACCCTTCAACCACCTCGTCCTTTGATAGAGCCAGCTAGAAAACTGAGAGCATGCCTCTTCATTTGTTGTAGAGCCTAAAAGATTAGCGCGGTAACCATGTCGATACAGCCTCATACCAAGGTCAGCATCTTCAGTAACATTGTAAGGGTCCCACCCGCCAACGGCATTTAAAACATCCGTTCGAAAATGATTTGATGTTCCGCCAAGTGGTAAAGGTATAGAAAATTTAAAATAGGCTGGTAATAGACCATCAAATAGCGAACTATATTCCATCGTAAATTGTTTAGTCAGCCAATTTTGTTTTTGATTATAAAAATTAAGTTTCGCTTGAATAACAGCGCAATTTGAAGGGCTGCCCTCAAAAGCTTCTAGCGCATGCCTTAATTGTGATGGTTCAGGAATATCCTCAGCATCATAAATTACCAGATAGTCACCTTCTGCCAATTGCAAGCCATAGTTCAAAGCTTTTGGTTTTGTTCTAGGTTGGCCATCTGGCACAATAAGCACATGAAAATAGGGAGGCAAATTCATTGCCTTAACGGCCTCAATCGTAGAGGTATCTATTTCTTCTAAGAGCAATTTTATATCAAGTTTTGCTTTTGGATAATCCAGTTCTTCAAATGCCGAAATTAATTGAGATAACACAGCAGTCTCTCGGAACAGAGGAACCAATAAAGTATACACTGGTAACTGCGGGTGGTTCCGGGGTAAGGGGTGCCGCGAAGGCATAAATTGTGTGGCAATTGATTGAAATTTCAGTGCAGTTATTAAGCGAAAAAAAATCAAACAAAAGAAGAAGAGAGAAAAAAAAGCAGAAAGAGAGTGTATTGTAATATTTGAGGAGACCCAAAATCCATAGAAACAAAAACCAACCAACCCTAACAAACCAACAGTCTGTAAACCTGATAAGCCCCCTTTAGCGCTATGTTCAGGAGAGTTTTGTGCCAAGGCTTCTTTGGCAAAAAATAATAAATCATTAGAAAAGCGAGATTGAAAACTATCTCGCACTGTCGTGCGGCTAACCAAGTAAATTTTTATCGGGCTTATCCCTGGACGCGAGATTTGTTTCTCTTCAATAAATTTCTGAACAACAGCTTTTATTTTTTTTTTTTTCATCACCCCTGCACCAAATGGAACAATGGCAAAACCATCATCAGTTTCAAAGTAAGACCAGCCAAAGCGTCGGTTAGCTTTACTTGCGTCACTAAATTGCAGGTGCAATTTAGTGACGTGATGAGGAGATATGTAATCATGCCCAATGATCTGAGAGAGCTGTTTGACATAATTCTCTTCATCCATCAGGCCTTCTTGAATTAACAGGCTGTCAAGAGGAACACCAGTTTGAACCGCCTTAGTAAGAGCTAAGTCAAAAAGTGTTTGTGTTGCAAGATGACCAACAATGAAGTGTTTTAAATCTTCAATATCTTCTGCTTGCATCTTTATAGGGGTAAAACGTTGT
>CAXIDO010000347.1:0-3240 GCA_964022745.1 uncultured Methyloligella sp.
TGGTTTACAAAAATTATCTTTTTGAACTTATTCAATATTCCCCAAGCACAGAGAAAACTCATAAAACACCGATTTTGTTTGTCCCGCCGTGGATTAACAAATTTTATGTTTTCGATCTGAAACCTGAGAACAGCTATATTAAATGGGTTGTTGATCAGGGGTATACATTATTTGTTATTTCCTGGGTTAACCCAGGGCCAGCTGAGGCACAAACCGCTTTTACCGATTATATGAAAGATGGTGTGCTTGTTGCTCTAGATGAAGTTTTAAAAATAACAGGTGAGAAAAAGGCGAACGCATTAGGGTTTTGTATTGGGGGTATTCTCCTTACAACAACACTTGCCTACATGGCCGCGACAGGTGATAAACGCATCAACTCAGCTACTCTTCTGGCCTCCATGGTCGACATGAGTGATGTTGGTGAGATGTCTGTTTTCTTTGATGATGACCAACTTCGAACGCTTGGAGAGAAAGTCGGTAAGACCGGTTATCTAGAAGGCAATGAAATGGCCGGCATGTTTAACATGATGCGAGAGAATGACTTGGTCTGGTCTTTCGTTGTGAATAACTATCTGATGGGCAAAGACCCAGTGCCGTTTGATCTGCTGTATTGGAATGCAGATGCCACACGAATGCCCGCTAAAATGATTGTTGAATATCTCACAGGTTTTTACCGCGACAATGCGTTTATGGATCCGGGGCGAATTACCGTTGATGGTCATGCCATTGATGTGAATAAAATTAAAACACCAACTTATATGCTTGCTACCAAAGACGATCATATTGCGCCATGGAGAGCTTGTTATGCTGGTGTGAATTCATTTACAGGACCGAAGCGATTTGTATTGGGGGCTTCTGGTCATATTGCCGGTATTGTTAACCCACCAGTGAAGAAAAAATATTGTCACTGGACCAATAAATCGAGAAAACTGTTTAAGGATCCAGATGAATGGTTTGAGGGCGCTGAAAAACATGAGGGCTCTTGGTGGACTGATTGGGAACAATGGATTGCTAAGAAAAGTGGTGGACTAGTTCCTGCGCGTCATCCGAAAGAGACAAAAAACCTTGGTGATGCCCCTGGAGAGTATGTTCACATCCGCGCTGATTAAGTGAGCAATAAGAGTTAAGAGAAACCCAGCTAATGAGATTAGCTGGGTTTTTTATTTTTTAAGCTTGTACTCCAGACTTTGGAGCATACATCCATTGAAGCAATCCGAATGTGCCAACAAATAGAGCGACGGCTAAACTCCAATAGATGGCTTCAGTGTTTAAAATCCAAATATTTCCAATTATAAGAATGGCTGTAAATGCTACCCACGCCGCATCGCCGAGTGAAAAGAAGAGGATGTCATTTCTTTTGGGTGCTGATTGGAAGGCTGTGAAGATCAGTAAAATCGCATTTATAAAAAGCCCTGCCCCTAAGACTTGGACGAACAAAGCAGGGGGCGTTCCGATGAAGTTTGCTACTTCCTCGCTTTTGAGAAAAAACAGAGCGCCGAATATGGCGCATGAGAGTGCATTTAGAATGAGAACTGCTTTTAACATTTTCAACCTCTTTCAAATATGATACAAACATCTTGTAAACCTAATTGACAACTATCAAAAGGATCGCATCTTGTCAACCAAGTTAACAATCGAGTCTAGAAAATCACCACAGGCTCAATTTGACCTGCCGAATAGTCACTCGCTTTCTCTCACGATGGCTATGGATGACTTTCAGAAACGTATGATTGACTGGCTACTGGCCCGCTTGATTGATAAGGGGTTTACGGATTTATCAGCTGGCTATTTGACATTTTTAGGGGCACTTGATTGCGGCCCGAACCATGCCGCTGAATTGGCCAGGGGCCTGGGCATTTCGCGGCAAGCGGTTCATAAGAAAATTAAGGAACTGGAAAATTTAGGATGGTTACAAACCGTTAGTGACACGGAGCTGGGTAATCAACGCGTTATTCTTTTCACGACTGAAGGAGAGCGGATGATGTCTTGTGCACGACAGCATTTTGCAAAGCTGGATGATGCTTTGTTATCGAAATTTAGCGCAGATGAAGTGGAGCTGTTTCATCGGTTTTTGGAATTTTCACCGCCTGAGTGATTGCAGGTAAACATTTAATTTCATTTACCCGAAAGAAATACCCAAAGCTGCCGCAGCTGAAATAAGTAGAACGCGGGTAATGCCCCAGTGGAATTTTAAGAGGAGCAACCCGCACAAACATGAGAGGGCGACCACTTGCCAGTTTAATGATGACAAGTCTGGTTGCCAGAGGGTAACTGGCCCATAGGTAGTTGGGGTGACTTTTGCAAAAAACACATGAAGCCCGAACCAAATGGAGAGGTTAAGAATGACGCCAACGACAGCGGCTGTAATTGCGCTTAGTGCGCCGCTTAATCTTGGCTGGGCCGAGATCCATTCGATATAAGGGGCGCCAGAGAAAATCCATAAGAAACAAGGGACAAAGGTGACCCAAAGGGTCATCAAAGCGCCGCTTATACCCAGCCATAAACCGCCTTCTTTAAAACCAGCTAGAAAGCCTACGAATTCTGTAACTAAGATTAACGGACCTGGTGTTGTCTCAGCTAGGCCGAGACCGTCCATCATTTGTCCTGGGCTTAACCAACCATATTGGCTGACGACATCTTGCCCCATATAGGCCAAGACAGCATAGGCCCCGCCAAAGGTGACAATGGCTAATTTTGAAAAGAAAGTGCCTATGTCAGTTAGGATCGAATTTGAAGTCGTCATATGAAGAATGATGAATGGAAGCGCCCAGATGAACAGGCCTGCTGCTATGGTCAGTAAAGTTTTGAGATGGGCCACAGGTTTCTGATTTATCTCTCTCGCCTCTTCTGTCTCTTTCGCCATAAAGAAAAATCCGTAGGCGGCAGCTAATAAGACAATCAGCGGATATGGTAGTTTTAAGAAAAAGATACCGATGAACGCTGCAGCTGCCAGCACCCAACTGGCTTTATTTTTTAACGCTTTATTTGATACGCGCATGAGCGCTTCAATCACGATGATCAAAACGGCCGCTTTAATGCCGAGGAAAAGCGTACTTATGATGCTGAGGTTGCCAAAGTGAGCATAGATGATGGCGAGCGCGAGCATAACGAGTGCGCCTGGCATTACGAACAACAACCCCGCGACTAGGCCGCCAATGACGCCTTTTAAACGCCAACCTGCATAGGTAGCCAATTGCATGGCTTCAGGGCCGGGAAGGAACATACAAAAACTAAGGGCAT
>CAXIDO010000348.1:0-3234 GCA_964022745.1 uncultured Methyloligella sp.
AAAGGCGAAGAGGAGTAACTCAGCGTTATAATACTCATTAGAAATCTCTCATCTTGCAACCGTGCGGTGAGAGATTAACTACGCTCATACAAAATAATACCCACTAGAAGTACTGCATATTAGAAAAAACACACAAAACTCTCCTCATAACATTCAGCAATCCTCCTCTACAAACTAAACCAGCCGAGCACTATTAATTAAGTTTGCTATATTAAATATAGGTTTCAAGTAGTCATCGTAACAAACAGACCTTCCAAAAATTGATAAAAAAAAAAAACACGTTGATCACAAAAACTCTTCATCAAAACTTTAGGCTGTTGAAAGTGACATCAACAATCAGGACGATAGTTGATACGGTTATCCGGAGCTCATTATGGGTAAATTAAAAAAGTCATACTTACTAAAGGAGATTGAACGTTTAGGTGCTGAGTTAGCGTCGGTCAAAATCAGTAAGAAACAACGCACAATTGAATTATATAAGAGCGAAGAGCGCTTTGCCCTAGCCATGCGGGGCGACAGCGATGGATTATGGGATTGGAATTTACTAACGAATGAGGTCTATTATTCACCTCGCTGGAAAAGCATGCTGGGTTATGGAGAAGATGAGCTAGAAAACAGTTTAAATACATGGGCCTCATTAACTCACCTTGATGACAAAGACGACGTTTTACAAAAAGTTCAAGATTACTTATCCGGAAAGAACGACTCATTTGAAGTTGAAATGCGAATGCGTCATAAGAATGGTCATGATGTTTTTATAAGATCCCGGGCATTTAAAGCAATGCAGGACTCAAGTGACATACCTGCCCGACTCATTGGCACTCATGTCGACATCACGCTCCGCAAGAAAGCTGAAGCATTTGATAAAAGACATACTAAAATTTTAGGGATGATTGCAAAAGGTTTTCCCGCATCAGAAATCTATAATGAAATCGGTTTGATGTATGAAGAGCGCCACCCTGGGCTGCGCTGTTCAATGCTTGAATTAGAAGGTAACAAACTACTGCATGGCGGAGCTCCCAGCCTACCCAAAGAGTACTGTGATGCCGTACACGGCCTTGAAAACGGCCCAGACATTGGTTCCTGTGGAACATCCACCTATACAGGTAACCGCGTTCTTGTTGAAGATATTGAAACCGATCCTAAATGGAGCAACCTCAAAGAGTACGCCCTTCCCCATGGAATGCGCTGCTGTTGGTCTGAACCAATAAAAAGCTCTTCCGGAAAGGTACTCGGTGCATTTGGAATGTACTACAACTACCCTGCACTGCCCAATGAAGATGAATTAAGTGATCTAATGTCAGCGGGAAGGTTGACTGGGATTATTATGGAGCGAGACCACAATCAGAAACGCATACGGGATTTGGCCTACACAGATGAACTCACCGGACTTGCCAGCCGCGCTCATTTATATCTTCACCTTGAAAGCCAAATAAAAAGCCCTCCGAAAGATAACAGCGAATTTAGTTTACTATATATAGACTTGGATAACTTTAAGCATGTGAATGACAGTCTCGGTCATGACTGTGGCGACTCACTTCTTCATGAGATAGCCAAAAGACTAACAGGCGTCAGTAGTGAACTTGATTTTATCGCACGTCTTGGTGGAGATGAATTCTGCATCATCCTTAAAGGTATTCTTAATAGCGCTCAAATTACAGACACCGCTCAACGATACCTGGATGTAATAGCTAAACCTATAGACTTTTCCGGTAGAAAATTCACCCCAACATGCAGCATTGGTATTGCACGTTATCCAGAGCATGGTAAGTGCCTGCAGTCTCTATTAAAAGCAGCTGACACCGCACTTTATGCAGCAAAAGGTAATGGAAAAAATCGCTCTGCTTTCTATAACGAGGAACTCACAAAAAAAGCAGAGTATCGTTTTAAGATGGAGCAATACCTCAGGGAAGCTATCGAAAACCAGCAGCTATCACTCGTTTATCAACCCAAAATAGATATGAAAACCAACCAAATAATGGGGGTGGAAGCATTATCACGCTGGCACCACTCTCATTTAGGCCACATAGCACCTGTTGATTTTATTGAAACAGCCGAACGAATCGGCATGATAAAACCATTAACAGAATGGGTATTATATACAGCATGCACTCAAGCAGTTTACTGGAAAAAAGCGGGCTTTCCAGCCATACACATGGCCGTCAATATCTCACCTATCCACTTTCTTGATGATGACCTCATCCCACTCATAAAACGTGTTCTTCATGATACTGGCATGACAGCCACCGATTTAGAGTTAGAAGTTACCGAAAGCGCAATGCAAACAAATCAAAAAAATCTTTCAGTCTTTCATGATTTAAAAGCAATGGGGATTCTGATTTCTATCGATGATTTTGGAACAGGGTTTTCATCCTTTGCCTCACTCAAACACCTTGATGTAGATTCTCTGAAGATTGATAAATACTTCATAGATGACATGATCACTGATTACAAAGCACAGCTCTTAATTGGCTCAATGATAGAGATGGGACACAACTTGGGATATGAAATCGTTGCTGAAGGCATTGAAAAACCCCAGCAACTTAAGATGCTCAAAACACTTGGCTGTGATATTGCTCAAGGCTATTTGCTAAGCAAACCTATCAGCGCCGATGGCATTTCAAACTTATTGAAAGCGCAACTACAGAATCAAAAAAGCCACTCAGCATAGCAGAGTGGCTTAATATTCAATAAACCGACCAAAAAAGACCCGTTATTGATCAAACAATATCCTTATTTATCAGCAGCAGCTTTCTGCTCTGGAGCCTCATAAATCAGAATAGGCTTCGATGTGCCATCTATCACACCTTCATCAATCACAACCTTACTGACATTTTCCAGAGAAGGTAGCTGATACATAATATCCAGCAACGTGCCTTCTAAGATAGAGCGCAAACCACGCGCACCCGTTTTACGCAACAAGGCATGCTTCGCGACCGCATGTAAAGCCTCTTTACGGAAATCTACTTCAGCACCTTCCATTTCAAACAACTTAGTATATTGGCGCACTAAGCTATTTTTTGGCTCTGTCAGTATTTGCATCAAGGCTTCTTCATCAAGCTCACCCAGCGTCGCAATCATTGGCAAACGCCCAACAAACTCAGGAATCAAACCAAATTTAACAAGATCTTCCGCTTCAATATCCAATAAGGTATCTGAAATGGATTTTGTATCTGCTTTACTTTTCACGCTGGCATTAAAGCCAATTGAGCTTTTTTCAGAACGATCACGAAT
>CAXIDO010000349.1:0-3226 GCA_964022745.1 uncultured Methyloligella sp.
AAACAAAACGCTCTAAGTCTTCATCAAGGCCTCTTTATCTCATTAAAATCTTTTTACAAACCAATTTTGGTCACATTACTCAATTAACTAAACAGTGTTTAAATATTTTTGAGGGAGTGTTTTATGTCTACATCGACATCAGGGCCGGGAGGGTTTTCAAAACTCGTCGCTTCACCGGCATTTAAGTTTATTGTACTTGGGGTTTTAACGCTTTTGCTAATGATCCCTTTATTGTTGGTTTATTTAATTGTTGATGAACGGCAAAGCTATTCTCGCCAAGCGGTGAGTGAAGTCGGCCGCAAGTGGGGGCGGGAACAAGCCTTTCATGGCCCTTATATGGTGATCCCCATGGAACGCGAGGTCGAGAAAACTGATCGTCAGGGCAATAAAACCACTTATAGAGAAGTAAAATATGCGGTCTTGCTCCCAAAGACGCTGAACATCAAATCCGATGTTTCTGCCAAGGAATTACAACGGGGCATTTATGATGTGCCGGTTTACAATACCAAGGTCACCTATGATGGAAAATTTGACCCGGCTGATCTTGAACAATATCGCCGTGAACGATTTGAACTACGGGTGAACGAGGCCGTCTTTAGTGTTCTTGTTTCTGATGTGCGGGGGATTAAGAAAACTACAGATGTGCAAATAGGCACTGAGACATCACGGTTTCAAGCAGGTGTTGGAGTTAAAGGTCAGCGGAGTAGCGGTGTTCATATTAAGCTAACTTCAGCACAATTGAATGACGGCTTTTCCTTTCAATTCAACTTGCCTGTTAATGGCACTAAGCATTTATTGTTTGAGCCTTCGGGCGCTGAGACGAAACTCGATATGACATCCAATTGGCCTCATCCAAGTTTTATGGGTAATTTTCTCCCTAATGAACGGAAAATCAGCACCAGTGGATTTGATGCAAATTGGCATGTGCCTCATTTAGCCAGGGGTATGGGGCAAGCTCATACTCAAACACATATCAATAAATTGATGTCTAAGAATTTGTTTGGTGTGCAATTCTATCAACCTGTTGGTTTTTATGACCTGGTCAGCCGTGCACTTAAATATGCTGTTGCATTTATTTCTGCTGTATTCCTTATGGTCTATATTATGGAGGTTTATGTTGGGCGCCCTATTCACTGGATCCAATATGTGTTTGTTGGTTTTTCACTTCTGATCTTTTACCTCGTGCTTCTTGGTTTGGCCGAGCATATTGGTTTTGAGTTTGCTTATGGACTTGCAGCAACTGCAACGGCACTCCTTGTTGGGCTCTACACCTCCAGCACGCTTCGTTCTAAAGCCAAGGGATTAATGCTTGGTCTTATGATCCTGATGATTTATGGATTACTTTATCTCTTACTGCGGGTAGAAGATTATGCCTTGCTGATTGGCTCACTTGCCGGCTTTGCTATGCTCTCTGGTGTCATGTATATGACCCGCAATGTTGACTGGTCCGGTTATCAGTCTGAAGAGAAAAACACCCCTTAAATTATACAAAAATTTAATGTGGCATTCTTCTTAAAGGGTATATATGCCCGAAGAATGCCACAGTGTTGGGTGCATATCTCAGTTAAGTTTTGGAGCAAGAATATATACGAGCAGTGCATCAGGCTTGTTTTTTGCTCCAAAACTTACTCTTTTAGGCGGCTTCAGTTGCCCACCAGCAACCGCCGTATTAGTGCTCCTTCGGTTGCCCACTACGCAACTGCATCTCTTTCTCTCACGGCTATTCCATGAGCTAGAGCTCATGGCCCTCCGAGGGGCGGCGCTCGCGCCGGGCAGCCTTGCTGCCATGTCCTGACGCCGAAGTGGCGTCACTCCTTCTTCGTATCGTTAGTTTTTTATGTGTTTGAGGTTTGCTTCGAATGCATACTACGCAACCAGGGCAGAAAAACACAGATGCCTAATGGGCTTCTTACGTTTATATGCTCCAAATTCCGTAGGTAATAACGACAGTTGCGTAGTGGGCAACCAAAAGAGCACTAAAAAGAGCAAAGATTAATAGATATACGGCAATGCTCTCGGTCATTAAGAGCTTGTTAACCATAGGGCCTCTCTTGGCTTATTTTTTTGTTAACCCTAGCCTATAAGTCTTGACTTCATTCAACAAAAGTCTTAGTTATTCCACACACGTTAGCACTCGCTCTGAGTGAGTGCTAATAATCTATCCACATTTCGGAATATCAACTTACAATCGCTTTCGATTGTTGAAGTTATTATGGAGATTGCAGAATGAAATTTCGTCCGCTTCATGACCGTGTGGTGGTTAAGCGTCTTGAAGAAGACCAAAAAACCGCTGGCGGCATCATCATCCCTGACAGTGCACAAGAAAAGCCTCAAACAGGTGAAGTTCTAGCTGTTGGCACTGGTATTAAAGCTGAAAATGGTGATGTGACACCGCTTGACGTTAAAGCTGGTGACAAAGTTCTTTTCGGTAAATGGTCAGGCACAGAAGTTAAGATCGATGGTGATGACCTATTGATCATGAAAGAATCTGACATCATGGGTGTGCTTGGTTAATCCCATCCCCCTTATTTATCATGCGCCTTTTTAATATGGCGCCAGTTTAATTTATTCCTCTAATTAGGAGAGACACATGTCTGCTAAAGATGTACGCTTTGGTGCTGATGTACGCGAAAAAATGCTTCGCGGTGTTGACGTACTAGCAAATGCTGTAAAAGTAACTCTAGGCCCTAAAGGGCGTAACGTAATCATCGATCGTTCTTTTGGTGCTCCTCGCACAACTAAAGACGGCGTGAGCGTTGCTAAAGAAATCGAACTTGAAGACAAGTTTGAAAACATGGGCGCACAAATGGTGCGTGAAGTAGCATCAAAAACAAATGATGTTGCTGGTGACGGCACAACAACAGCTACTGTTCTTGCTCAAGCGATTGTTCGTGAAGGTTTGAAATCAGTTGCTGCTGGCATGAACCCAATGGATCTTAAGCGCGGCATCGATAAAGCTGTCTTGGATGTTGTTGCTTACCTTGATAAAGCTTCGAAGAAAGTAAACTCTTCTGAAGAAATCGCTCAAGTTGGCACTATCTCAGCTAACGGCGAAGCTGAAATCGGCACAATGATTGCTGACGCTATGCAACGTGTTGGCAATGAAGGTGTTATCACAGTTGAAGAAGCTAAATCACTTGAGAGCGAGTTGGATGTTGTTGAAGGCATGCAGTTTGACCGTGGTTACCTTTCTCCTTACTTCATCACAAACCCTGAGAAAATGGTT
>CAXIDO010000350.1:0-3220 GCA_964022745.1 uncultured Methyloligella sp.
GTTTGATTGCTGATGGTACCATTAGCGGCGGTATGATCCCGAAGATTGAAAGCTCAATGGCTGTTGTTGAAAACGGCGTTGAAGGCGTTGTGATTGTTGATGGACGCGTTCGCCATGCTTGTTTGCTTGAACTTTTTACAGCTCATGGTGTGGGAGCACTGCTTGAAGATACTGATTGAGCATGTTTCGAACATATGAAGTCATTTAATATTAAAAGGCGCGGAAGATTCCGCGCCTTAAGTTTATCCGTCTTCTCTTTATACTTTTGGATTTTTCCAATTTCTGACCTAATTTAAGTCAGCACTCATAAGAGAGGGAGGAGAGAGCAAAATGCTCTGTTTTTGTTGAAGCATTCCTTTTTAATCGCACTTTAAGTTGTCTACAAAACAACCGTGCTTTTTCCCAAAATCGGTGCCCACTTTTAGGCGGAACGCTCTTTTTTCCTGAAGCGTTCCTTTTATCCCAAAACCGGTGCCCACTTTTAGGCGGAACGCTCTAATTAATTGTTAATTCCAGACGTTTGATTTCGTCTTTTAATTGAAGTTTTTTGCGTTTCAATTCTGCGAGTTTTACATCGTCAATTAACGGTCGGGATTGTTCTTTCTCAATTTTTTGATCAAGTACTCTGTGTCTTTGGCTCAGTTCAGAAATATGGTTTTCAACTGCCATGCAACCCTCCGTAAGTTAGTTTCCATTAAGACTTAAATTGTCTCATAGAACTTTATCTATGTCTAATCCCCTTTGGTTACAATATTGAAAGGAAATTAAATTTTTTATTATAATTTTCCTTAGTTAGAATACTGATGTATTATTCTTTTTTTTTAAACTTCGCGCACTGATTCAGCGTTACAACCCAGCCTTCAGCAATTTAACTTTTCTCATAAAAATCAACAATTTAAACTATCCATTTCACATGATTAGTAAAATTTATTCATAAATGTCAAAAGAAGCTTAGTTTGATGAAAATTATAGATTTAAGTGCTTGTGAGTTTTTTGTTTCGCTATTTATTTAATTATTTGAAAATGACTTAAAATTAATAGGTTATTGTGCATATTTTGCTGATTTTTTGGATTTTCCTATCAATTTTTTATATCCTTAAATCTAAGTGCAGCGTGTGGCATTACATTTGTTTTCTATTGCGCACTCTAATAACAGGGCAAATACTTTGTCATGAGATGTGTTTTGGGGTTGGTTTAGGTAAATTTTGGAAGATTCTAATAAAATAGATATGGATTTTCGAGCTCTTTTGGCATCTAAACGGCAAGAGCACAGAGATCTTGATCGCGATATTTCAGACTTAACGGCGGAGCTCCAAGTTGACCAACTAAAACTTCGTAGGCTGAAGAAGAAGAAATTATCTCTTAAAGACGAAATACGCGCTCTGGAAGAACGTTTTTTTCCAGATATCATTGCGTGAATATTAAACTGACTTAAGAGGAATTAGACGGAAGCTTGCAAATTTGATGTTTCTGCCTATAATGCACCGCTTTTCAACTGATCATTAAAGATTTTAACACTGCATCTTCTTTTGGGGGACTGCTTTAAGGCTTCTTTTTTAAACCAATAGAACAAAAGTGTTTTCTTTATCCTATGCGTGTTTACGTAAGCTTTTGAATTGCAATTGCTTTCAATGTAACAAGGCTCTTTAACTGAGAGCTTAAAAAGATGATTACGGGGAGAATTAGGGGATACCCTAATTGATTTAGATGGCATCAAAGTCACCACTTATCAGCATCATAATGGGCAGCCAATCCGATTGGCCAACGATGAAACTAGGGGCGGATCTTTTAACAAGCCTTGATGTTCCTTTTGAAACGCAAATTGTCTCAGCACACCGCACCCCTGATCGCCTTTATGATTTTGCGAAATCAGCTCGTGGCCGTGGCATTAAAGTTATTATCGCAGGGGCAGGCGGTGCAGCTCATCTTCCCGGAATGGTCGCAGCTTTGACACCTCTTCCTGTTCTTGGCGTTCCTGTGCAAAGTAAAGCGCTTTCTGGTAAAGACAGCCTACTTTCAATTGTGCAAATGCCAGCTGGAGTGGCAGTTGGTACATTGGCTATTGGGGCAGCAGGTGCTACTAATGCTGGACTCCTAGCTGCTCAGATTTTAAGTGGCAATGATGAAGAGCTGCTTGAGCGGATCGTCGACTGGCGGAAAGCTCAGACAGAAAAAATCGCACTAACTCCTGTCGATTAGGACACTTAAAAGATAGCCATGTTAAAGGCAACCAAGTGAAATTATGATAAACAAACCTTTAGCTCCTGGATCAACGATTGGTATTTTTGGTGGCGGTCAACTTGGACGTATGCTTGCTATGGCCGCGGCACGCCTTGGTCTTCATGCTCACATTTATTCTCCGCAACATAACGCGCCAGCCTTTGAAGTATCAAAAAAACAAACTGTGGCTCCTTACACAGATTTAAATGCGGTTAAAGAGTTTGCTTCACAGGTGGATGTTGCTACTGTTGAATTTGAAAATATTCCGCTAGATACTTATGAACATGCGGCTAAATACACGACCATTGCACCGGGGCAAACAGCACTCGCCATTTCACAAGACAGGCTAGCAGAAAAAAAATTCCTATCTTCCCATGGCATTCCCGTTGCCCCTTATTTTGAGATCAATCGTGAGACTGATATTGTTTCAGCTATTTACAAACTCGGCCAAGACGGTATCTTGAAGACCAGGCGTATGGGATATGACGGTAAAGGACAGATCAGGCTAGGCGCTAACATTGATCCTGATGTTGCCATCAAGGCCTATAATGGTGAGCCTGCTGTTTTTGAGCAATTGGTCAATTTCAACCTGGAAATTTCGTGCCTTGTGGCGCGTGATTTTAAAGGTGAAATTGTCTTTTATGATTGCCCACGCAATGTTCATCGCAATCAAATTTTAGCTGAATCTCATGTGCCAGCAAACATACCGGACGATCTTGAGAAACTTGCGCGTGCCTTTGCCGCCAAGATTGCTGAGAAACTAAATTATGTTGGTGTTTTGGCCGTTGAATTTTTTGCAATTGGCGGAGTGACTGATACGCCTTTAATTGTTAATGAGATTGCGCCTCGTGTCCATAATTCCGGGCATTGGACAATGGACGCCTGTGTCTGCGATCAATTTGAAAACCATATACGCGCCGTGGCTGGGTGGCAGCTTGGAACCACAAGACGCCACTCAAATACTATGATGGTCAATATGGTCGGATCTGAAATGGACAGA
>CAXIDO010000351.1:0-3205 GCA_964022745.1 uncultured Methyloligella sp.
TGAAACAGCGTTGCAGGATAGTCATCAGATTAATGTCGATTTGATTGAGAAAAAGGTCATTCCGATATTTCGGGCGATGGGTGATGATGCGAAAGCTAAGGATTTAACAGACTTTGCACATGCTTTACAATTTGGTGCTGATGGCAAAGCGCTTAGTTTGGGCGAACTGAGTGTTTGTTTGGCGGCTGTTGAGCGGGCTTCAGATCAATGGTCTTTATGGTGTGAGCAGGCGTCTTCAATTTTTCAACCTCTTGTTGACCCTCTGGGTCTTGATCTGCCATTGTTTGACAAGAGCGCTGGGGGTGATACAGAGCCTGGAGCTGATGAAGATATTACTTTCGAAGCTGCGAAGAATGCCGATGAGTTAAGGCGCTCTATTGGTCATTTGATTGAGCGATTGATTAAGGAGCAAGAGCTACCTTCTGAGCTGCTTGATCAAGGGCTTGAATTTATCGATGGCCTTGAGACGAATGTACTTCTTGAAGAGATTGCTAAAAAACTTGATCTTGCACTGAAATATCAGCGAGATTTGGCTGTTGGTGTTCAGGTTGTTTTTGATGAGTTTGATGTGACGCTAAATGATTTGAAAATTATTCAGTCACTTTCTCCTGAAATTTGGCCGAAACTGGCTGACTTTCCACCTAGTTTTGCTGACCCTTTGAAAAAACAGCAACGTTCTTCTAAGTCGGTTTTTGATAAGCTAATTAAGAATTTTGCTCAAAAAGCTCATCCGAATGATGAATTGTTTCATACAACTTTGAAAAATGCTTTATCTGATCTGGAGACTTCTTTGCCACTTCTACATTGGCTTGAAGTTGGGGAAGATATGGAAAAACGAGTAAAAACACTGCAAAAAAAGCTCAATACAGCACTTTTAAAAGTGAATCCGGCGAGTGTGAAATTGCGCCGTTCTAAAGTTTTATCTCAGGCGGTGAAGGATATCGTAGAAGCTGAACGACAAGGCCCCTTTGGCTGGCCTCTGTTGGTGCAGTCTTTAGATATTATTGAGCAGGATTTACCAAAAGAATTGATGTGATTTTTTACTTGCTTCGTTTTTAAAATTCAGGCAATAGCTTTTTTTTAATTGTTATTTTTTATGGAGATTTTTATGGAAAGTGAAAACCACTTCAGTGAAAATCCGCTCGTTGAGACTTGTTCATCTTCCGATAATAATTGTGCAGTTGAGCATCTTGATGAGCGGAAAGATTATTTTAAGGAACGGGCTGGCGTTAAATTTGCGGGTGTTCACTTAATTGTCGATTGTATAGGCGCAAAGAACCTTTCTTCATTAGAGAAAGTTGAGCTTTGTTTGCGAGATGCAATTGAGGCTGCAGGAGCTACTTTGCTGCATATTCATCTGCATCATTTTACTCCCAATGGGGGCATATCAGGGGTGGCTGTGTTGGCAGAAAGTCATATTTCTATTCATACCTGGCCAGAAAATGGTTATGCCGCTTTGGATGTGTTTATGTGCGGTGATGCTGACCCACATAAAACGATAGATATTTTTAAAGCAGCGTTTGAGCCTGATGAGCTCCGCTGTAATGAGTTGCTGCGCGGGAAGGATGTTCTTTAGATGGAAGAACGCTGGATTGAAGAGACGCTCCACTCTGAATGGAGAACCCGTTTAAAAGCCGATAAAATTCTTTTTGAAATCGATACAGAGCACCAGCATCTGGTGATTTTTGATAATAAAGTTTTTGGCCGTGTGATGATGCTTGACCATATTGTTCAGCTCACTACTGGCGATGAATTTATCTATCATGAGATGATGGCCCATGTGCCGCTAACTGCGCTTGAAGCGGTTGAGCCTGAGACGAAAAAATCAGTTTTGATTGTTGGTGGTGGTGATGGTGGTGTTTTGCGTGAAGTGTTGCGCCACCCTTCTGTTGAGCGGGTGGTGCTTTGTGAAATTGACGCTAGCGTTATTGACATGTGTAGGGAATATTTCCCTGGCGTTTCAAACGGGGCTTTTGATGACCCCCGCGTTGAGATCGTGATTGCTGATGGCACGAAGTATGTGCGTGAGCAAAAAGAAGCCTTTGATGTGATTATGGTTGATTCAACCGATCCAATTGGGCCAGGGGCTGTGCTCTTTACCAAAGAGTTTTACGGGGATTGTAAGGCTGCGCTTAAAGAAGGCGGCGTAATGCTCACACAAAATGGTTTGCCATTTATGCAACCAGATGAGCTTTCACAATCTGTTCGTTTTTTCCGTGAGCTTGGGTTTGCAGAGAGCTCTGCTTTTGTTGCAACAACGCCAGGGTATTTTGGTGGACCGATGTCACAAGGCTGGGCTTCTAAACGGCCTGACTTAAAAACAGTTTCAATTGAGAAGTTATGTGAGCGATTTGAAGCGCTAAATATTGAAACGCGTTATTATTCACCTGAGGTGCATTTCGGGGCATTTGCCTTGCCGCGCTATATTGCTGAATTGGTTGAGTGAGCTTTTAAGGAAGCAACTGTTTTAAGACCGCAGCCCTAGTTTAAGGGCTGCGGTTTTTTATATTGAATTTAGGCTAGTTGCTGCACTTCTTGCCAAGGGCTTTGTTGATGCCGGGGGCCATTCTACTGCCAATGTGGTTGACCCAGTAGGTCATGGTTGTGGCGACGATGTTTAGACGGCAGAAGGTGCAGTCTAATTTGAAATTTCCCATTTGCGGTGAAAATTCTTTCAAGCAGCTATTTTGAAACAGGCCCTTTGGTTGAAACGAAAACTTGGCTTGTTTGGCTTTGTTTGAGTTTGTTTTTAAGGCACAGGTGACTGGTTGTCTCGGTAAGATTAATTTTCCTTCTTTCATATCTATGGCGCTTTGTAACAACTCGCTCTTCACTCTGATCTTGGCCATACACTTTGCGCTTTTCACATTGATGATGGTTTTTACCGCTTTGTGAGATTTTGTTTTTTCTGAAGTTGTATCTTTAGATTTAGACGTGCTTTGCTGAAGGGCTGCATCTAATTCAGCTTCATTAAATGAAAAGGGAATGTTGCAGGAGACAAGTGGGTGTTTTTTGTGACCAAATTCAATGGCTTTTTTAGCAAGGCCTAAGCACTTCTCAACTGCTGTGATTGTGACTTTGTGATGCTCTGGCAGTGCGTGAGCGTTGTTGGTGAATGTGGGGGAGAGAGCGAAAAATAAAAGAAAAAAGCTAAATTTAAGTTTTATCATTGTGGTTGTTTCCTTTTTTCTGCTCCTTCAGTTGC
>CAXIDO010000352.1:0-3202 GCA_964022745.1 uncultured Methyloligella sp.
AGCACATTACAATCCACTCAAGCATTACGACCAAGTCAGCGAAGTCGCCACGCGTATCACCGATGCAATTCCTGCTGAAGGTGAAGGCAAACAATTCGCCGCATTCGCCTGGAAATACGTCAACATCGTCGCCATCTGCCTTGAAGAGATGAATCAATCTATCACCTACAAATCAATCGCACTCTACATCAGTCGATTAGATCAACTGCTTATGGTCTATGCCGACACCATCTTACCCAAGCTAATTCCTGAGTATCACGAGCAAGTCGAAAGCATCTTAGCTAAGCATGAAGGCCGTATTGACCGATCCGGGAAAATCACCCCACCCATGACACGCACCACAGCGGTTATTCAATACATCAAAGAGCACATCAGCAAAACTATCACAACAGGACATGTTGATAGCCTGCAAGATCAAATCCTCCTGGATTTGTTTGATGCAGCAACCCTCGATAAACACTATTACGACAAAATCACAGCAAGTGTTGGCCCCGTACTATCTGAAATTAATAAAAGTAATGCCTCAGGAATTTTCTCGTTTCATCAAAGCCCAAATGAAATTGAATTGATGCAGGTGATTAAGAAGAAGAAAATCCTCTACATCGGCCTTGATAGCCTTACCAATCCCAATGTGGCACAGGCAGTCGGCAAAGCCTTATTATCTGATTTAGTCTCAACCGCAGGTAAACTCTACAAAGAAAGCCAGAGCCATTATCAGCTCAACCTTCACTGTGATGAGCTTTCTGAAATCATCCAAGACTCCTTCGTGAAAATCTTAAATAAAGCCGGTGGCGCAGGCTTTCAAGTCACGGCTTACGCCCAAACCATTCAAGATATGGAAGTCGCCTTAGGCTCAAAAGCCAAAGCTGAGGTCACTGGCGGCAACCTCAATACACTCATCATGCTGCGCGTTAAAAATGAAGAAACAGCCAATCTTCTCGTCAAAGTCCTGCCCCAGGTGGGTGTGGTGGGTCACACCCAAGTCTCGATGGTTAACGATACACCGCATGCTGCAGAAGGCGTTTACTTCAACACAACCAATGAAGACCGAGTACAAACCACAGCTGTGCCGATGATTGATGTAAATGACATTATTTCGCTACCTAAAGGCCAAGCTTTTGTGCTCGTGAATGGCGGCGATCTCTACAAAGTACGAATCCCCCTGCCTATCAATGATGGATTAGCCCCTAAAGATATCAAGCAACTCATCAACCAAATTAATCAGCCCCTAACCTGAGAGAAATTCATGAAAACAACCATCACATTACATCTAAAAACCCGCGAAGCTTATCAATTATTTCAACGAAAAATAAATGGCGACCGTTTGTTCATTAATGCCATTCTACATAAACTCAACAAAATTACCGGGCTCTGTAGAAAAGAAGTGCCTGGTGCCCACGAACAATATCAACGTATTCAGAAAAGTTTAAATGGGTTGTCTCAGCAGTTTGCTGATGAAACTAAAACCTTTCAGGGTATCTTACAAAAAGAAGAAAGTTTAAAAAACAAGACAATTACATTTAGCCCTTTATTTTCTCAGGAAGTAATCATTGAAAATCCTCTAACCATAAAATTCATCATGCTTATTGAAGATTACGATGAACTAATATCAATTACTAAATTACTGCATCTAGCTGGATGTTTTCAAAGTACGAGTGATTATTATGTAAATATTAGACGCATTCAAAAAAGAATAAACTATCGTTTAAGTCAAATAATTACTAAGTCTGCTTGATGCCACCACAGCACATAAATGTGCTTATGGCAGCTATATATTCAAACAAAATAATGTTCAGAAAAAACTTGCATTGCTTCGAGTATAAACACTAGAAGTTTCGGATGCCGAGATGTGTAAAACTCCGAAAAGCCATCTGTTTGATAAAGATCAATCAAACCAAGATAGCCTACTTTCGTTGGCGTCCAGGAACGTTCAAGCCAAACATAATGCTCTTTCATCAATGTCTGCACTTTCTTATCAGAAGGCTTTAACCCTGCATCTATAGAAGCAACCAGCTCATCCATAATACGATTAATATCATGAATAAAATCCGTTTTTTCTTGGACGTTCCAATCCTTTACCTTAGCGTTAGATTCATCCAAAAGCTCCTGGGTAATAATTCCATTCTCAACCAAGTACTTCTCATGAGCTTTTTGTTTTTCTGAATCAAAGCCATAATAAAATTCTTTATCTTGCATTTTTAATTCTCCTCTCAAATGTGAAATGGTCTTCTCAACGGTTTTAATCAATTTCTTTCGTTGAAGAAGATCTTTTTCAAGCAGCGTTTTATGTGACTCTAAAGCGTTTAACTTATCGAAATCACTGCTGCTCAAAATGCGCTGAATGTCACCAAGAGAAAAATTTAAGGCCCGAAAAAACAAAATTTGCTGCAATACCAGAAGCTGTTCTTCTTCATAATATCGATATTGGTTCTCCCCATAATAAGCAGGCTTTAATAACCCAATCCCATCATAATGATGAAGTGACCGTATGGTCACCCCTGATAAGCGCGCCAATTGTTTGACCGTATATGCCATAAACTCCTCCTCTAAGTCACAAAACACACTTTAAAGGATCACGTAACGTGAAAGTAAAGTGTTTTCTTTATTCAATTTGAAATGAAAATAGCATCATGGAAAATATATCATATTTATTAGCCTCCTGATTCATGGCACCATATATTCTATTTTCATTAAAAACAGCAAAATCTAACATGAATAACGATTTTGCTGATAAAATTAAACAGGGCTATAACGAAATTTCTGACGTTTGACATAAAAAAACTGAAAATATTTAGCTAGCGTCGGCGTAACACCTTATAGGAGAATATTATGACAATCATTTATCCTGCTCCGTTAAAACCAGGGGATACAATTGGTCTTGTAACGCCATCAAGCCCTATGTTTCCAGGACGATTGGAAGCAGGCTCTGCCTACTTAAAAGAAAAGGGCTACAAAATAAAAGTGGGTCGGCATGTACATGATAATAATCGCTTTCTCGCTGGAAAAGATACGGATCGTGCAGAAGACATCAATCATTTTTTTCAAGACCCAGAGATAAGCGCAATTATGGCAACAGGTGGGGGATATGGTGCTCAGCGTATTTTGCCCCATTTAGATTACGACCTCATTCGCGCCAATCCTAAATGGGTCACTGGTTTTAGTGATACGACCACGTTACAATTAGGCTTGTTAAGTAAAGCAG
>CAXIDO010000353.1:0-3201 GCA_964022745.1 uncultured Methyloligella sp.
AAAAAAACATTCTCATTGCAGAACTAACTGTTAATCAAGGGCGGCTTAAAGATACCTATGAAAATCTGGGTTTATCGAGAAAATCTCTGTATGAAAAAATGCAGAAATATGGACTAAGTCGAGAAAAGTTTGGTTCAAACAATCAATCTTGATCAGTTGATAATTTTAATATGTGTCGAAATCCACCCTTAAAATTCACAAAATGTCCCCAGATCTACCCATCATATTATTTTACCTTGAAAAATCTTTGAGATTTTCATTTCTCTATCTTGTCTTTTATCTCTCCTTTAGTCCAATAGGGATGGATTAAGAATTTACAAATTTTTTTATCTTGATGAACATATTGTTCAGTTCAAGACTTCTGGGAGGAAATAATGAAAACTATTAAACTCGCAGTAGGCGCTCTAAGCCTGCTGGCAATCACTGCGGCTACCACAACAAGCGCACACGCTAATTGTGACGCTGGTGAAATTGTAATCAAATTCAGCCATGTTACCAATACAGACAAACACCCAAAAGGAATTGCCGCAACCTTACTTGAAAAACGTGTAAATGAAGAAATGAACGGGATGGCTTGCATGCAAGTTTTTCCAAATTCAAGTCTTTACAATGATAATAAGGTTCTTGAAGCTCTATTAAACGGTGATGTGCAACTGGCAGCTCCATCTCTTTCCAAATTTGAAAAATTCACCAAGAAGTTTCGCATTTTCGACCTACCCTTCCTGTTTAATGACATCAATGCTGTAGATAAATTTCAAAATTCAGCAGATGGTGAAAAATTAAAAAACAGTATGACAAAGCGCGGGCTAAAAGGTCTAGCATTTTGGCACAACGGCATGAAACAAATGTCAGCTTCTAAGCCTTTGATTCAACCTGCCGATGCAAAGGGATTAAAATTTCGTGTGCAAGCCTCAGACGTTTTGGTGGCTCAATTCACACAGTTGGGAGCAAGCCCACAAAAAATGTCTTTCAAGGAAGTATATGGTGGTTTGCAAACCAAAGTTATTGATGGACAAGAAAATACCTGGTCAAATATTTACGGTAAAAAATTCTTCGAAGTACAAGATGGTGTGACAGAAACTAACCACGGCATTCTCGATTACTTGGTAGTGACATCTGATGATTGGTGGAACGGTTTAAAACCAGCTGTTCGCACGAAACTGGCCACTATCCTTAAAGAGGTTACTGAAACCAGAAACAAAGAATCTTACAAAGTTAATCAGGCAAATAAACAAAAAATCATTGAAGCCAAAGGTGTTGTAAGAACTTTAACTGCAGAACAACGCCAAGCTTGGGCGAATGCTCTAAAACCAGTTTGGAAAAAATTTGAAAAGGATGTTGGTGCTGATTTGTTAAAAGCAGCTCAAGCTTCAAATAACTAGATGGCCGTTTTGTCATATATATGCCTATAGCTTCATTGCTATAGGCTTTGACAGAAATTAATGTAAAGCCCTTCAGGATTTGCTCCTCATCCTCTTCTCCTCTTATTCTGAAGGGCTTTACATAATAAAATTGGGAGGAAGCTTTATGAACCGGAATAGTTCGAGCTTAATTGATCAATTAGAAGAGACATTAATTGCTCTTATTCTTGGGTTTATGACTTTGCTCACATTCGCTAATGTTATTGCTCGTTATGTGTTTAATTCAAATATACTGTGGGCTTTAGAGGCAACCGTATTTTTATTTGCCTGGCTGGTTTTGTTAGGCGTTTCTTATGGTGTTAAGAAAAATTTCCACATTGGCGTTGATGTCATTGTTGGGGCCCTACCCAATCCATTAAAGAAAATTTTAAGCCTTGTTGCTGTTAGTGCCTGCATTTTGTTCAGTCTTTTAATGCTCAAAGGTGCCTGGGATTATTGGCTGCCATTTATTGGGCGCAGGGCATTTCTTGAAGTCAATGACATCCCAATGCTCCCCTTTCTTCAGTTTTTTGCTCATTGGCTAAATGATGGAGAACTTTATGAAAAAATGCCACGATTTATACCTTATGCAGTTTTGCCGATAGGTATGTCACTTCTAACATTTAGATTTATTGAGGCTGGTTGGAGAATACTTACAAACCAACAAGACCTAATCATTGCAGGTCATGAGGCAGAAGAAATGCTCGAAGAAGTCACCTCCTTACAACCACCACATCATAACAAGAAGGAGGACTAACCCATGGAAGTTCTACTTCTCTTTATTATGGTCATAGGCTTAATGCTCATTGGCGTACCAATTTCTATTTCCCTGGGCCTTTCGAGTATGGTTTTTCTCATACTCTATTCTGGTGGTTCCTTAGCTTCCATTGCGCAAACTTTATTTTCAGCATTTGATGGCCACTACACCTTATTGGCTATTCCTTTCTTTATTCTTGCGTCGAGCTTCATGTCAACAGGTGGTGTAGCTCAACGTATTATTCGTTTTGCAATTGCCATTGTCGGCCACTTTAAAGGTGGACTTGCTATTGCTTCGGTACTGGCTTGTATGATGTTTGCCGCCTTGTCTGGCTCTTCACCGGCGACTGTTGTTGCTATTGGCTCTATCGTTATTGCCGGCATGCGTCAGGTTGGTTACACAAAAGAATTTGCTGCCGGTGTTATCTGTAATGCAGGCACACTCGGCATTCTCATTCCCCCTTCTATTGTGATGGTTGTATACGCTGCTGCAACAGATGTATCTGTAGGTCGTATGTTTTTAGCCGGCGTTTTTCCAGGTTTAATTGCTGGTTTGATGTTAATGGGCGGAATTTATTTTTGGGCGCGATTTAAAGGCCTCCCCTCTCAGCCATGGGCTGGTTGGAGTGAAGTTTTTTCTTCAGCAAAAGATGCGGGTTGGGGACTATTCCTCATCATCATTATTCTTGGTGGTATTTATGGTGGCATTTTCACACCAACAGAAGCCGCCGCAGTTGCAGCTGTTTACGCCTTCTTCATTGCCAACTTTATCTACCGTGATATGGGGCCTTTAAAAGGTGAAGATGACCAACCTATTTCATTTTTCAAAAAGCCTCATAGCATTCTCACCGTATGGGTTCATGAAGATACCAAGAAAACCCTTTACGAAGCAGGTAAGCTAACAATCATGCTCATGTTTATCATTGCAAATGCTTTGATCTTAAAACATGTACTCACAGAAGAACGCATCCCCCAAATGATTACAGAAACGATGCTGGCAGCGGGTCTGGGTCCAATCATGTTCCTGATAGTCGTAAATGTTATC
>CAXIDO010000354.1:0-3199 GCA_964022745.1 uncultured Methyloligella sp.
ATGGCCGTGCGGAACTCTTGGCCCAGACCACCGGCCCCGACATAGCCAATGATGATTTCGAGTGGTGAAATGGGGGCTGATAAGACTTCGTAGATCGTTCCTGTGAAGCGGGGGAAGTAGATACCAAAGGCGGCGTTTGAAATCGATTGGGTCAAGATTGAAAACATAATGAGGCCAGGCACAATAAAGGCGCCATAAGAGATGCCATCGATTTCAGTGATCCTGGTGCCAATGGCTGAGCCAAAAACAATGAAATACAAGGCAGTTGAAATAACCGGTGAGGCAATGCTTTGGCCGATGGTGCGGAAGGCTCTCGCCATTTCGTAATTATAAATTGCTTTGATTGCTTGTGTGTTCATGATTATTTTTTCACCAATTCTACGAAGATTTCTTCAAGTGAACTTTGCTTCGTGTTTAGGTCTCTGAATTTTATTTTGCAGTTGCTTATCGCGTTTAGCATGGTTGTGATGCCGGTTCGCTCTTGAGTGGTGTCATAGGTGTAGATGAGCTGTGTTCCATCTTCCTTCAGCTCCAGGTCATAATCTTTGAGCGTTTCTGGGATTTGATCCAGTTTTTCAGTGAGCTCTAGTGTTAGTTGTTTTTTACCAAGCTTTTGCATTAGCTCTGTTTTGTTTTCAACCAAGATGATCTCACCATTATTGATGACGCCGATGCGATCTGCCATTTCTTCGGCTTCTTCGATATAGTGAGTTGTGAGGATTATGGTCACGCCGCTTTCGCGCAGCTCTCGAACGATGTTCCACATGTCTTTGCGAAGTTCCACATCAACGCCTGCAGTTGGTTCATCTAGAAATAGAATTTTTGGTTCGTGAGATAAAGCTTTGGCGATGAGAACTCTACGTTTCATACCGCCTGAGAGGGTCATGAGCTTGTTATCTTTTTTGTCCCAGAGGCTTAAGCTTTTGAGGATTTTTTCGATATAAGCGGGGTTTGCTTTTTTACCAAAAAGCCCGCGTGAAAAACTCACTGTTGCCCAGACAGATTCAAATGCGTCTGTTGTCAGCTCTTGTGGAACAAGGCCAATGAGGCTGCGGGTTTGGCGGTAATCTTTTTCAATATCGTAACCGTTAATTTTAATGGAACCGTTTGTCGGGGTGACTATGCCACAAATGGTACTGATCAATGTTGTTTTACCAGCGCCGTTGGGGCCGAGAAGTGCAAAGATTTCTCCCTCGGTAATTGAGAGGTTAATATCTTTCAGCGCTTGGAAACCGCCGTCATAGATCTTATTGATATTTTTAATTTCTATAATGTTTTTCATTTGGAAGAGTTTCCAGTGAGGTGCATATCGTTCATATGAATTTTTGGCGATGTTGTTTTGCTATTCGTTGGTTACGTTCTTGAGTTTGGCTTGTTAGCTTTTATTTTGCAAGTTATAGATTTTTAGCCTAATTTCAAGCGCCAAAATTTTATTTGTATTATAAATATAATCTTTTCACTTTTCATTGAGTTTTATTTGTGGCAGTTTCTTTTTGTAGACAAGCGGTCTAATGTGGTTTTGTTGATTGATTGTAGGGAAATATATGTCTGGTACATCTCGAGTGAAACGTAGAGGGCGTCCACCGAAATATGTGGATGGCTATGCCGATACAAAAACGGCGCTTATTCGCGCTGGGCTGGTGACAATGACTGAAAAAGGTTTTTCCGCCTCTGGTTTGGATGAGATTTTGCGTTCAGTTGGGGTGCCTAAAGGGTCTTTTTATCATTACTTTCAAAGTAAAGAAGATTTTGGTTCAACTTTGATTGTGACCTACGGAAAGAGCTTTTCCTCTAATTTAGATAAATATTTGCTGGATGAAAGCCATTTGCCTTTAGAGCGTTTTTCTTATCTCATTGAAAGTTTTAGAAAATATATGATTAAACATGATTTTCAACGAGGTTGCCTGATTGGTAATTTAGGGCAAGAGATGGGGGCGCTTCCTACTGTCTTTCGCCAACAACTTATTGATGTATTTGAAGAATGGCAAAAGAAGACATCTCTTTGCTTTAAAGAGGCGCAGCAAAGAGGAGATATTTCAGCTGATTTTGATTGTGCTGAATTGGCTCGGTTTTTTTGGGTTGGCTGGGAAGGTGCGATTTTACGTGCTAAATTAGAGCGGAGTGCGACTGCTCTTGATAATTTTACAGATCACTTTTTGAAAATTTTGAATAAATAAAAAGTTTTAAATTAAATTAGACGGTCGGTCTAAAAGGAGGACGTATGTTTCAGGGTTTATTAATTGAAAAGAATGATGACAAGCAGTCTATTGCTCTCAAACAATTTGAGGATAGTGATTTGCCTGAAGGAGATGTTGTTGTTCAGGTTGAGTATTCCACGATTAATTATAAGGATGCATTAGCTGTTACAGGTTCTTCACCGATAGCAAAAATTTACCCGCTTGTACCCGGGATTGATTTTGCTGGTACAGTTCTTTCTTCTGAGACACCAGAATATAGCGCCGGGCAAAAGGTTGTTTTAAACGGTTGGGGTGTTGGTGAGAAACATTGGGGTGGCCTGGCAGAGCGAGCAAAAGTTAAGTCTGATTGGCTTGTGCATTTGCCAGATGGGTTTGACACCAAACAAGCTATGGCAATTGGAACGGCCGGTTACACAGCCATGCTATGTGTGATGGCATTGGAAGAACAAGGTGTTAAGCCTAGTGATGGTGAAATTATTGTCTCTGGTGCTTCTGGTGGCGTGGGTAGTGTTGCTGTATCAGTGCTTGCAAAACTTGGCTACACTGTTGTTGCGTTAACTGGCAAAGCGCATGAGCATGATTATTTAAAAGAGCTTGGTGCAACTGAAGTTTTGGATCGCTCTTTATTTTCAGAACCTGGCCGTCCTCTAAACAGAGAGCGGTTTGCGGGTGCTGTTGATTGTGTTGGTAGCACAACTTTAGCGAATATTTGTGCGTCTATGAAATATGGTGGCGTTGTGACAGCTTGTGGTTTAGCTGGCGGGTTTGATTTTCCTTCAACTGTGATGCCGTTTATTTTGCGCGGTGTGACTTTGGTAGGTATTGAAAGCGTGATGTGCCCAAAACCAAAACGTTTAGAAGCATGGCGTCGATTGGCTGAAGATTTAAATGTTGAGCACCTCACAAAGATGAGTTCAGAGATTTGCTTAAGTGAAGTTATCCCGACATCCGCTTCCTTGCTTAAAGGGGTGATTAAAGGTCGATTGATTGTTGATGTGGCC
>CAXIDO010000355.1:0-3192 GCA_964022745.1 uncultured Methyloligella sp.
CCCTTATACCGCGACCCGAAATCAGACATCCCGGTAACTCAGTTCAATATGAAGTGGGTAGAGCCTGCTGGCCTTGTGAAGTTTGACTTTCTCGGCCTCAAAACCCTCACGGTTATTGAAAAGGCCAGGGAATTCATTGCCGCAAACGGAACTGATCTCGATATACCAAACCTACCTCTTGATGATAAGCTAAGTTATGAACTGCTGGCCAAAGGTGAGACCATTGGTGTATTCCAGTTGGAGAGTACGGGTATGCGCGATAGTTTGAAAAAACTACGCCCCGATAGATTTGAAGACATCATTGCGATGGTGTCTCTCTATCGTCCTGGTCCTATGGATAATATCCCAACATACATCGCCAGAAAGCAAGGTGATGAAGAGCCCGATTATTATCACGATATGCTTAAGCCTGTCTTGGAGGAAACATATGGTGTGATCATCTATCAGGAACAGGTGATGCAAATCGCCCAAATCATGGCCGGCTATTCTCTTGGTGAAGCGGACATGCTGCGCCGTGCCATGGGTAAAAAGATTAAAGAAGAAATGGCCCGGCAAAAAGCAAGGTTTGTTGAAGGCGCTGAGAAAAACAATGTCGATAAAAAACAAGCTGAATTCATCTTTGAACAAGTGGATAAATTCGCTGGCTACGGTTTTAACAAATCTCACGCGGCAGCTTATGCGCTTTTGGCGTATCAAACAGCATATTTGCGGGCCAACCATCCAGTTGAGTTCCTCGCCGCGTCAATGACACTTGATCTGGGCAATACAGATAAACTAAGCATGTTTGCCAATGAGGCCAGAAGAATAGGGATCGAGACCAAATCGCCAGACGTAAATGCATCTGAGATCGACTTTCTACCAAGAGGTAACACCATCCTCTATTCAATGGCAGCCTTAAAAAATATAGGTACTGGAGCTGTTGCTAGTATTGTTCAAGAACGAAAAGAAAATGGCAACTACAAAAGCTTATCTGATTTTGCCAATAGATTTGACCCAAAAGCTATCAATAAACGCGGGCTGGAAACTCTTTCATGCGCTGGGGCCTTTGATCAAATAGAACCAGACCGGGCAAAAGTACACGCAAACGCTGAACGGATAGCTGCAGTTGCCACTAAACTACATAATGATCGTAAAACAGGACAATCTGATCTGTTTGGCGGCTCATCAGATGCCGGAACGCCAGACTTAGAACTTTTAAATGTTCAACGCTGGCGTGAAATGGAAAAATTGACGCGAGAATATGACGCCGTTGGATTCTATCTCTCAGGTCATCCGTTAGATGAATATGAAGCTGTTTTAGATCGTTTGAATGTAGATCAATGGGTGCACTATGAGAAAAAAGCACTTGATAATAATGGCGGCCTTGGTGTGTTGGCAGCAACTGTGTCTGCTGTTCGAGAGCGACGCTCAAAATCAGGAAACCTATATGCCTTTATCGAATTCTCCGATCAAACGGGTCAATTTGAAGCCATTGCTTTCTCAGACACATTAGAAGCCTGCCGAGACATCTTAGAGAGCGGGCAACCTGTTCTTTTAAAAGTAGATGCCGATGTAGAAGAAGATACAGTTCGCTTACGTTTACAAAAAGCCGAATCGCTCGAATTCGCCGCGCAAAATATGGTGCGTGGGTTAAAGCTTACAGTCACCAAAGATATGGATATGGCAGAACTCGCCAAAGCGCTGGGTGATCATCAGGGACGTGGAAAAATCAAAGTTGGCCTTATGCTTGATGACTTTAAACGTGAAGTTGAAATGGACCTTCCTGGCAAATATAGCGTTTCATTAGAGCGTGCCAGTGATTTGAGAACGTTAAAAGGGGTTTTATCGGTCACTGAAATCTAAATGCAAAAGCATCATATAGTGTATATGGTTCGATTTATAGGTAACCACGCACCTATAGAGTTAAATCTATTGAATGATCCAAACTACGCAACAAAAAGCTTGTCATAGCGTGAAATAACCACTATAACCCCTCTCATTCCACACGCGGGGGTGCGGTGGGCATATGTATTATATGCCATCCCGACCGCTCCGGTGCATGTCGATAATCTTTAAATCAGGTACTTCCCTTTGAGTTTTATCTCAAATGGGAAATTTTATGCGTTGTTTTATAGAATTATAGACGTTTGTGCGGATGGTTTTTATGCGGTTGCTTAGTAGGCAACTGAAGCAATAAAAAACATCTGAAGCACAGAAAATGCATGTCCCCGCGGAGGTTAAACCGGAAAACTGAAGGATTATAAAACTATGGCAGTGCCATCATTTGACATGCGTCAACTCCTAGAAGCTGGCGTACACTTTGGACACCAATCTCACCGTTGGAACCCAAAAATGGACCAATATATCTTTGGTTCACGCAACAATATTCATATCATTGACTTGGCTCAAACAGTACCAATGTTGCACCAGGCTCTTCAAGCTGTAAGTGATACAGTTGCAAGAGGCGGCCGTGTTCTATTCGTAGGTACAAAACGTGCAGCATCTGACGCAATTGCAGATAGCGCCAACCGTTGTGCTCAATATTACATCAACCACCGTTGGTTGGGTGGAACGCTTACAAACTGGAAAACCATCACTCAGTCAATTAAGCGTCTGAAAAAATTAGATGAATTGCTTTCAGGGGAAGCTCAAGGCCTAACCAAAAAAGAACGTCTTCAAATGACACGCGAGCGTGATCGTCTAAACCAAGCTATTGGCGGCGTGAAAGATATGGGTGGCATCCCGGATATTCTTTTTGTGATCGACACAAATAAAGAAGCCATTGCAATTGCGGAAGCAAACAAACTAAACATTCCAGTAATTGCTGTTGTAGATAGCAACTCAAATCCATCAGGCATCACATTCCCAATTCCAGGAAATGATGACGCTGGCCGTGCAATTTCACTATATTGCGACTTGATTGTTAAATCAGTACTAGACGGTATTGAGCGCTCTCAAGGTGCTTCAGGCATGGATTTAGGCGCTTCTGAAGAAGTCGTTGAGCAAGCCATCACTGAAGAAGAAGTTTCAAGTGAAGCAGCAGCTCCTGCCTCTGTAGACCTAAAAGGCTTTCAAGGCCTGGAAGCTCCAGAAGGTGAAGCTGACGATCTGAAAAAAATTGATGGTGTAGGACCAGTTATTGAAAAGAAACTCAATGAACTTGGTATCTACCACTTCAAACAAATCGCAACACTTAGCAAAGAGCAAGCTGAT
>CAXIDO010000356.1:0-3181 GCA_964022745.1 uncultured Methyloligella sp.
TCGCCTGACGGATACCGTCCACCGTACGTCCTCCCCTAAAAAGAGGTTGAGACAAAGTCACAGAATATCCATAAGGAGAAACACGACCATCTGTAAGAGAACGAGGCCGAGTTGTCGTATCTTGCGTACCAACTTGTCCATCAACAAACACATTTGGACGATAGCCAGCTCTCGCCTGAGCAACCCCCTCGTCAGTTGCCCGAAGACGTGCCCGCTCGGCCCTCAATGTCGGATTGTATTCATAAGCTGAACCAAGTGCTTTATTGAGCGTTTCAGCCTTCAGCCCCCCTGAAGGGCCTAGCGCCAGAAGAGAAACAGCCAGCACACCGGTGATAACAGATGAAAAAACAGTAGAAACCTGCTTCAAAGGCCCCAGCGCAGAGACTGAAGAAATCAGCCAATTGAAAGGTTTATGCAAAAAAACAATCATCGAAAAAATAGCTTTCACATCAAAAGCGTGAGGCTCAGCAAGAAAACCCCACCTAATTCATTTCTTTTAAAGAAACAACAAACCCGCCATTGCTCATTATTTCCCCTCTGAAAAACAATCAAAAACCGCTCAAAGCACAATTCATAAAGTTTGAAACTAAAAATATTGTGCAAAACGAAAATTTATATTTGCCTCACAGACAACAAACGCAAACGAATCACTTTAGATATTAACTATATTTACGCGCAAAAATCACTAAACCAATCACCATTTTTTCAAATCAAAACCAAACAGTATCTATTTTACAACAAACGAATCACTTCCCTAACAAAGCATTACGTTTCAGTCATTTAATGAACATCGCTCAAAACAAAAGGCCCTCAAAAGAGAGCCTTAAAAAACATTTTCAACAGGAAATTCACATAAATCTCGCCGGCATTTAAATGCCACATAAAGGACATTTAACACCTAAAAATCGGTATCTAATGCAGCTTTTTATGCATTAAAGCGAAAACTCTGGAACCAATGAAAAATCAGAAAGAACAGGAGCAGATAGATCTCTAAGACTAACAGAAGAAACAACGCCGCCCGTGCGAACAAAGCGCTCAGCCCGCCCATATCCATTCTCAATGACAACAGTCACTAAACGGCCACCATCTTTTAATTGGTCCGTCAAAGCGGTTGGCACTTGCTCAACGGCCCCGTTAACTAAAATCACATCATATGGTCCTTGATTTGCTTGCCCCTGAGTCAAACCGCCCTCAACAACAGCAACATTCACAATTTCCAGATCACTAAGAATATCAGTCGCTTTTTTCACCATTTCAGGCACAGCCTCAACAGCAACAACAGATTCAGCTAAATGCGCAAGTACTGCAGAAGAATATCCAGTGAGACAACCAACATCCAAAATATAATCCGTTGGCTCAATATCAGCCACCTCTAAGAGTGAACCTAACGCCATCGGCGTTAACATAGATCGCGGCCCCTTACTCTCATCTCTACTGACCAATTGGATCTCACGATCCGCATAAGATGTAGTCTGCTGGGCTTCCGGAACAAATAGCTCACGTGGCACCTGGTCCATCGCTTCCAAAATCCGCAAACTTGTAATGTCATTGGGACGCAGCTGACAATCAACCATATTACGTCTTAAATCAGAAAAATTTGTCATTTTGTCCTCACTTCAAGAATGAACCGAATTTTAGAATCAGTAGCTATCCCTTAAATTAAATCATAACAGGTTGCAAATGAAGGTGTCATTTAACCGCGTAAAAAATTATTTTCTGAAATTCTTGCAAAAAAGCGCGTAAACCCTATTGACAAATCCCCCCTCAAAAGGATTATGTGAGCTCTTGACTTTAGGTGTTCATCAAATCAGTTGGTAACCACCACACCATAATAAAGTCGATTTATTCAGTTATTTACTGGATAAAGATATGAACTGGCTATCAAAGCCTATCATGTCAATTAAGTGCAGCTTTTCAATATTGAAAACTACACTAATTTCCCTACATGCACGCGACGGTTGCCTAGTGGGCAACTGAAGGAGCAGTAAGGACAGTGCGGATGCCTAGTAGGCATCTGAAGCACACTAAAAATGAGGCCACATGGCGGAGTGGTGACGCAGCGGATTGCAAATCCGTGTACTCCGGTTCGATTCCGGATGTGGCCTCCAATTTTTTTGCTTTTATTTCAGTGCATTAAACTGAAGCACCCTAAACGAACATACCCCTTAAAAGAACTTAAATGGAACATAAGGCCGGATCACTTCAGGATCAGCTTAAACTAAACCCTTCATGTAGCCTTTTTTTCTCGAACAAATAACCAAAGTATAAAAGCCCAGAACGAAAATATGACCCAAAGCCCTACCATACCAAGATATTTACCATTCCACTCAGCAAACAGATCCATACAGCCCTTTCGAAAACAATAAGCCCCAAAAATAACTAAAGGAATAAAATTAGTAAGCACGATTAAGCCTAGCAATGATTTGATAGAATACAACGTCGCGACAGTGCCATACACTGGAACATAAATAACAGAAATATACACCAGCAAAACTACAATCACCCCGCCTGTACCAAAAAAGAATAAAGGCATCAGCATAATTATAGTCAACAATGGACCAAGTAATAATCCAAGTATATACCTGAAAATTCTCAATTAATTAATTCCCGTGTTATTAAAGCAATTGAATACATATGATTACTCTAAAAAACAATGTATTTATTTAAATTTAGTCTTTGAATCCCCCTGTTTTCTCATAAAGTTTCATCAAAACATTCCAAAAACAAAAACGCCAAACCCTGTTTCGAAATTAATCTCACAAGATTTGACGTTTGGCGTAATTCAGATGTCTGGCTACATTTAGGAAGTGAGGTTGGGGCAACCAGACAACTCTTCGGGTAGTAGTCCTTCAGTTAAGAATTTGATGAATACTCAGTACTGTGACCGTCGTCTAAAACATCAACCAGATCACCATCAAACTCGAAAATGATAAAGGAGGGGACGATTATCTTTTTCATCAGGTGATCTCCGTTTCATAACAAAAGAATAATCTTATTATTTGCCATTTTTGTTTGATTCAAATTTGCGGCGAGGTAACTTTTTTGTAACCTATAAAACTAATACAAATCCGCTAAATTTCCCTCTTGTCCATTTCAGCAGGACCACATTTATACTTCTTAATTTTCCAATTTGGATTACCAATTGTCCATTTAGCAAGCTCAGGCTGACTAAATAATGCGC
>CAXIDO010000357.1:0-3171 GCA_964022745.1 uncultured Methyloligella sp.
GGCAGCTACCACAAAAAATTCTAACTGCACTCCGACGCCATAGCTGGGCGTTATACCTGAAGGGAAATCATGTCTCTAAAATCAAACTTTGAATTGATGGCTGATTACAATCAGTGGATGAATAAAAACATTTATCTGGCGGCATCCAAATTGAGCGCGAATGATCTGTCTGAAAATCGAGGTGCGTTCTTCGGATCAATCATCGGCACGCTTAATCACGTTCTCGTTGGAGACACAATCTGGCTTAAACGCTTTGCCGATCATCCGTTAGAATTGAAAACGCTTGATTATGTCCGCTCTCTTGAAAAGCCACAATTTCTAAATGCCATTTTGCATCATGAGTTTAAGAGCCTAGAGCGCGCTCGATTTAACATGGATGCGGTTATTAAAGATTTTGTAGGTGAGCTTAGTGACGAAGCGTTGTCGTCAAACTTATTGTATAGTAACACCAAAGGTGAGCCGTTTAGCAAAAACTTTGGGCATCTTATCCAACACTTTTTTAATCATCAAACTCACCATCGGGGTCAAGTTTCCACCCTTCTATGCCAGCTAGGCATAGATGTTGGGGTAACTGATTTACTGGTTAACATTCCAAATGAGAAAAAGGTATAACAAGGCAATTAAAAATCAGCCTTAAGAACCGTGGGCTGGATTCGCTACCGCTCGCCTTTTATTGCGGCGTTAAATGGCTTAATCAATATTAGGAGTAAATAAAGCAGTATATGAAAGGAAAAATTAGTCAATGGAATGATGATAAAGGTTTTGGTTTTATCTCCATTCCAGAAAAGAAAGATAGAATATTTTTCCATATTTCGAGCATTCAAACTCGTGAGAGAAGACCTGAAGTCGGAGACTCTGTAGATTTTGAACTTGGCAAAGATAAGAACGGAAAAATTAGAGCCGCATCTGTTTTAATCAACGGATTATCTGTAACAACACAATCAAACAGGCAAAAATTTATAAAAGTAGAACCTCCAAAGAAAAATGCCCTCGACCATCTACTTTCAGTCATACTACTAGGCTCATTGGGTTTTGCTGGTTTTACATTTTATACGTCTCAAAACATTGAAAAATCATGGCCATATGCAGTCCCAGCTGTCATTGCTTTCGTATTGCTTGGTCGCTCAAAAAAACCGAAGCAAGCACACTATTCATGTGCCAAATGTAAAGCAGTAGAAAGGTTTAATCAAAGAACAATCGAGGCTTGGAATAGTGGCATTACAAGATTATTCTGCAATAAATGTCACCACGAATGGATCAAGAACAATCCAAGAGAGGAAAAGTCATATTCACCAGCCAGCAGTTCAAGTGGCTGTCTTGGAGCTTTTTTGGTTCTATCAGTAATGCCAATACTTGGTGGTTTAGCAATCTATCAGTGGTTTGCGTAATCGTCATGTAACAAGTAAATCTGGGTGACGCCTTAGGTACACCTGATTTAGGCGCTAGCCCTCACTCAAGGAAGAGAACCTATGATCTTGAAAGCAGAAATAGAACAATTTAGAACATCAGCTGAGCTGAAGTCTTTTGTTGAAGAGGTGCGTAGGAAGGTTGAGTCTGATTCTGATGAATTACAACGGGCTCGCAAAAGCGAAGGGCTGTGCAAAGTCTTTGTTGCTGAGGTCATGTCGTTATCTCAATTTTCTCACCTGCTATATCCAGCAGAAACCACATTTCTTCCCGTGCAGGGAAATCAAGGCTATGACGTTGAAGTATTTGACGCGCAAAAGAATTTAATCGACAGAATTGAGATTGCTAAGCCCCGCGATGGGCAGGTCGAAGCAGAAGATAGCTGTCTCGTAAATGATCGAGGGTTAGGAAAAATGGTACTCCTAGCAAAACGAGCATTTTTAGCTGTTCCTGTATTGAATAAGTGCTTTGAGATCGAAGGCTAACAAGTTTGTGAATAATCGCCCTTTGGGCTGGACCGCTAAATACGCTGCTTCGCAGCAATGAGGCCTATTACAAAAGTGTTATATTTTACCAAGCATCATCACATGGAGTTAAATTGATGTTCGAATACAAGATGGTTCAAATCCCACCAAATATCGCAGTTCAGATGAAAGCCCATAAAGGCAACGAAGCTGCCGCGTACTTAGAGAATGTGGTCAATAAGTACGCATCCGAAGGCTGGGAGTTTCAGCGCGTAGATAGTATTGGGGTTCAAGTTCAGCCTGGCTGCATGGATGCCCTAAGCGGTAAGAAAGCAGAAAATAGCAGTTACTACGTCATCACTTTCCGCAAGGAAAAATAATGTTGGTTTGGTTGTCTATAAAATTCATTCTTTTCTATCGGGCAATCGCGCCTCAAAGGTTACGTGATTCATGCTTATATGAACCAACGTGCTCAGAGTACAGTATCCTCGCATTAAAAAAGTATGGTTTTATTAAAGGGTGGTCGCTTTCATTCAAGCGTATTACCAGCTGTAAACAGCCAAATGGTGGAGTAGATTATCCATAAATATAACAAGGCGAAAAATTCTGTCGCAAAAAGCACGGGTTGGGACGGCCTACATTGCGCTGAGCTCCATTCGGCCGCCCTTGTGCTCAGCGTTAGGCGTTCAGACAAGTAATGGAATATTAAATGAACATAAAACCAAGGTTAATTTTATCTGTATTGTTTTTAGGTGCATGCTCCAGCTCGAATGCTATGGAACAAGTATCAATAAACATCCCTGAGCCGGAATCATGGACATTTCCCGGGGTCATTGAATCTGCGAAAAAAGTAGCACCTAAAAACATAGAAGGTAGGGCTTTTGACCGATTTGGTTTGGCGTATCCATTGGCAGAATATAAGTCCTTAGATCTGGCTTCTCTATCAATAGATGAATTGCAAAAATATGCAGATGTTGTGACATATGCGTATCCAGATGCCGTTTCAATGAGAACTCCGGAAGACTGTAGTGGCATTCCTTTAAAAAAGGTCAATGCAGCAACAATCGGTGGCATGGCATATATCTCAAATCATGCAATTCGAAAGTCATCGAGAGAAAAAGCTCTTAAGTGTTTGTTGGTCATTCAAAAGAGGCTTGGTGAAGTCTCATTGAAGTAGGGGGCGCCTAAGAAGTTGTTTAAATGCGTTTCGGCCGCAAAAGACGCGGCCTCTACTGCCGTTTAGCAAGGCGTTATGTTTTAAAAAAGTCCCGCAGACATGGATGTAATATTAATCATTTCA
>CAXIDO010000358.1:0-3167 GCA_964022745.1 uncultured Methyloligella sp.
CTTGATCATATACCTGCTGAAACGTTGAAACTTTTCGCCTATAAGGGTCACCGTTTTTCACATTTGAAATACTGTCAGCATTCGCAATATTTTCTGAGATAATGCGCATACGATGCGATTGAGCTCCAAGACCAGAAGCAGCAATTTTCAAACTTTTCATCAAATCCATAATTCACTAAGCTCCTGTTTTGGTCTGCAAACTCAATTTTTGGCCAGTGCAGCCAAGTTTAAAAAGCGGTCACGAATAGCAGGGGAATAACCTACCCGCGACCAATAGCCATTTTAATGATGCCTAACGAGCGCGAATAAACAGTCGTCGCAAGCTGATAGTCCATTTGGTTTTGTGCAACTTTTGCCATTTGATCTTCAAGAACCACCCCATTACCACTCGGAGTAACTTCAAAATCAAGTTTGCTGTCACTCTCAAATTGCGTAGTAAAAGTCCCACCAACACTCATGTGACGCTGATGAGTAACTTTCATTCCCGCTTGTGGGCGTTGATCTTCAGGTAAATGCTGCTCAAATGTCAGCGCTTTAAGGTCTTTCGGCTTGTAATTCGGCGTATCCGCATGAGCAACATTACTCGCCAAAACAGCCTGGCGTGTCTGATGCCATTTCATTTTGTCGCGTACAAAACTCATCAACGGTAAATCGTTAAGCATGAAAACCCTCAAATCACACAAATTCATCAAGGCAAACTTACCACTAAAGCTTTCAGGCAAATCACCCCTTCTAGGCAAATTTTGCCCTGAGATAGTTAACAACCCGTTAAGAATTCACCATTCCTGGGGATGAATGACATTTAGAGGCAGTTAATGACACAAAAATCGGGTAATTATTGCCGAGAGTGCGGCCTGATTGTAGGGCTTGGCAAGACAAAAGGCAGAGACAATGATTGATCAGTTACTTTATTGGATAATCTCTTTGTTATTCGTCATAACGTTGATTCTAGGCATGGCCCTTTTAATCAAAAAGTTCGCACTGCCAAACAGCCCAAACAATCCTCTCTTCAAAAAGAACAAACTACGGCGATTAGAAATCATCGACCAACTCCCTCTTGATCATAAATCAAGGCTTGTCCTCATCAGAAGAGATGAAACAGAACACCTCCTTATGCTCGGGCAATCAGGGGATTTAGTGATTGAAACAAACATACCTTCAAAACAGAAAGACGAGCCAGTCAAGCAGCAACGAAATGAACTAATAGATGAGAAAAATGATAAATAGGATTTTCAAGTAAAAACTCTTGTGAATTGAAGAAAGTAATAAAGCAGCCACATAGCTTTCTGGCATACACTAATAAATCAAACTAACTCTCGTTCCGCGTCAAAAAATAAGTAACCTGCACACTTTTTAGCTTACCTAAAGTGAGCAACATAAAACGGCTACAAATAGTCAAACTCAGGCAACCAACATGATGACGCTAAAATCAACATACAAAAGTGACCACTCACCCTTGTTGGTAGATGAAACCCAAAACAACAAACGGTTCATCAAACTATGCGCTTATCTCGCAAGCTCAACCCTCGTCGTCATACTAAGCTGCGTTTTAATTTCTATTTTTGCACCAACCGCATTTGCACAAGACATTTCCATCGGCCTTGGTGAAGGCACAGGTGTCACAGAGCGCGCTTTGCAAATCATAGCGCTTATCACCATCCTCAGTATTGCGCCCTCGATCCTGATCATGGTCACTTCATTCACCGCCATCGGCATTCAACAATCACCACCAAACACTGTGATCATATCACTTGCCATGTTCTTAACCGCTTTCATCATGGCACCCGTTTTTGAAAAAGCATATGAAGACGCGATCAAACCATTGATCGCAGAAGAAATAGAACTAAATGAAGCCTTCACAAAAGCCTCCGCTCCGTTTCATATATTCATGCGCCAACATGTGAGAGAAAAAGACCTAACCCTGTTTCAGGATTTATCAGGCAAAACAAGACCGGAAACACCAGAAGACATCAGCCTTCAGGTCCTCATCCCAGCCTTCATGATTTCTGAACTTCGTCGCGCTTTTGAAATCGGCTTCTTGATCTTCGTGCCCTTCGTCGTGATCGATATGGTCATCGCCTCAGTTCTGATGTCCATGGGTATGATGATGCTCCCACCCGTGATGATCTCCCTGCCCTTCAAACTCATTTTCTTCGTCCTAGTAGACGGTTGGCACATGGTGGCTGGGAGCCTTGTCAAAAGCTTTGGGGTCTAAATACCGCTAAACTGCATTTAAACTACACAAAAGTTTGAATGGTAAATGGAAAGAAAAGTCTTAAACATATTTTAAATTTAAAATTACCTCTGAAAGACATTTCAAATGACAAACATATCCACCAATAGTGAAGATCGCTCTTTGTTGATTTCCTTGGCAATACTACGCTTATCAACCGCCTTTTTTCTCTCTATTTGGGCTATCGACAAAATTCTAAACACCTCACGCGCTGGCAAGACATTCTCCAAATTTTATCTTTCCGTAGATGAAAGCACGGTAATTCTAGTTTTAGGATGCATACAACTACTCATCATCCTCTTGTTCGCAGCAGGGCTTTTTAAGTTCTTTACTTACGGAGCTGTCCTTTTAATGCACACAGTCTCGGTTGCTGCTAGCTACCAAATTTACATGGATCCATTAAGCCGGCCCAATATTCTGTTTTGGGCAGCGATCCCGGTGCTTGGAGGCATGATTGCTTTATTTCTACTGCGCAATCAGGATCGCTTTTTAACAATAGGAAAATAATTAAAGAATTAAGGGATTAAGGAGGAGGAAATCGGTTGGCACAAAACTGACAAAACCTCTTCCTATTTCTTGCTAGATTTTCGCAACCTATTCAATGCTGCGTCGGTTGAACCTCAGTCAGACTATCAAACACTAACCGCACTTCAGCAATCTTTGCCTCAAGCACTTCCGGCTCAGGATAATCCTCACCTAAATCAGGACCAGCGATTAGTACTTCTGCGACCATTTTCACCTTGTCAGCAAGACTGGCATCTTTATCGACGAAAAATACATGCATGATTAAATGAGCCTGCTCGAGAGAAATGCTCGAGAGCTTGTCCAGCGCAACCACGGTTTTATATTCCCGGGCTTCCAAACGCTCATCACTGTTAAAAATCTCATGCATCAACTCATCCGTATCCGCATCTCGAAACTGATATCTCTCAGC